>JACMRP010000284.1 GCA_014376325.1 Pseudobdellovibrionaceae bacterium | reverse complement strand
GCACTTTTAACCCGCAGTGGATCCGCACAGTCTCAGGTCGATCCGCAGTTTCATGAAGAGGTCAGTCGGGACTTCGCAACATTTATCGCAAAAAAACAGATCTCGAAAGCGGACATCGATTCGCTCTACGCGCTGAGCCCGGATGCCGCGAAGGTTGAAAATGTCAAAGGACTTGCCCTCGAAGCAGAGCGCATCGGAAAAAAAGCGGAAGCGCTCCAGGTCTGGAATTTTGTCTACGGGTACATGAGCAAACCAGAAGATCGTCTGGCGGCTAAAATTTCGATGGCGCAATTGCAATTCGATATCAGCGACCGTAAAGCCGGTGCTGAAACCTTTGAGTCCGCAATGGAACTTTGGAAAGACCTAAAAACTTGTCAGTCTAGTCAGTGCGATGAGCTTCGCCGAAGATCAAGACAGTTTGTTGTTTCCTGGAATCAGCTAGAGAAAAAGGCGCCAAGCCCAGAATTGATCTCTGCTTACGGCTTTTACCTGCAAAACTTTCCGGAAGATACCGACATGCATACTTACCGCGCGCAAACTGCAAGGGCCCTAAAAAACTGGCCAGTCGCGTGGGAATCCTACGACCGGGCACGCGCGCAACTAGCGCTTTTAAAAACTCCTGAATCAGATCAAAAGTTGGAAACCACATTAGTAACCATGTTGGACATTGCCGAAGAATCGAAAGACGATAAGTTAGTTCTCAAGTCGTTCGACAATTACATCGCGTCCAGCCCAACAAAAACGAAGCTTTTCGAAGTTCAGTACCAAAAAGCCCATCGTCTTTACGAAGCGGGCGACTATGCCACTTCTTCACAGCAGCTTCATGACCTTGCACTCGCGAAGTCTGGCAAGGCGAAAGTTCGCAAGCAAGCGGCAGATTTATCTTTGGACGCGTTGGTGCTTTTAAAGAACGAAGCGCAAATCGCAATTTGGGCGAAGGAGTATTCGACCGCTTTTGCCGAAGACGCTGGCGACTTCAATCAAATCCTGCAGAAGTCTGTTCTGACGAAGTCGGTGGGCCTTGCGGGCACCGATGCGTCGGCAGCTTACGCCGAACTCGCGCAATTTAACCCTTCGCAAGCCACGCCAGAAGATAAAGCAAAGTTTTATAAAAACAAAATGATCCTCGCAGAGAAGTTGAATAAGTTCGTCGATGCGCAGGCGGCGGCTGACGGTCTTTTAGGGATCCCGACCGTTTCTGCAGAAGATCGAGAATTCGCTTGGTCCCGCAAAGCTTATATGTCTGAAATGAACTTAGACTTTGCGGCGGCACTCATCGCAACAGACAAACAAAAAAATCTAAAAGCGGACGAACGCGTTTTGAAAATGGCGATGTTTGCGGAGCTTGCGGGACAAAAGAGTTCGGCGTACTACGGGCAGTACCTGCAAACAAGCAAGGATGATGAAAATAAAAAACTAGTCGCGGCTGAATTGGTGCGCAAATCCAAAGCTCCAGAAAAAGAAATTGAACTTTACCGACCGATCCTTGCTAAGTCGCCGCAATTAATGGCGCAACTTTACACCGAAGCCTTTGCCAAAACTTCAAGCGATAGCATTCTGAAGAGGGTCAATAAAGACGCGGCACTCAAGTCTACGGACGCCGGAAAATTACTGACCCGATTGGGTTTCCTGAAAGAATTTGCAGAGTTTAAAAAGAAAATCACCGTGCACAAACTCGATACGAAGAACGACAACCGTTTAGCCGCGACGATCAAGGCCCGCGCTAGCATGCTAGATAAGCTTGAGGCTTATACCAAACAGTCCATCGAAGCGGCAGATTTTACTTCTCAGCTGGTGAGTCTGGACCTTTTAGCAAAAGAAACCGAACGTTTCTACAACGAACTGTTGTCCGCTCCGATGCCGGCGGGCCTCAGCGATCAGGATCAACAGCAGTACATGAGCATGCTGTCTGCTCAAGCAACGCCGTTCCAGGCAAAGGCTGTTGCGGCAAACGCTAAAGTCGAAGAGTTTTGGCAAAATCCAAATTGGTCCGCCTCGTTAAAAGCCGCTTGGTCGCAAGTGGAACTTCGCAATTTGATATTTGTTGAAGTAAACGCACTTCGCGAGATCGCGCCCAAAACTGCGAAGGCCCAGCTTGCGGAGTATACAGTTGAGGTCGTTCAGAAAAATCAGGCCGCACGTCCAAGCATTCAGGAAATCCAGACCGCTCGAACGGGTGTCTTGGCAAATCCGCGGGACCGGCAAGCGCTGCAAAATTTGCTAGAGCTCGAGAGAAAATCGGAAAACACCGCGATGACTCAGTACTTACAAACGCGCATCGAAGGCCTGAGCAAGGAGACCCTATGAAGTTTTTTATTCTGCACCTAATATTCCTAGCTTCAGTCGTGATGGCAGCCCCGTCACCGGAGACAGCGAAAAAGCCAGAAGCGACGGCCGCGACGGCTACCGCCGGGTCCGCAACGGCCCACAATTTCGAAGATTTATTAGTTCAAGGTAAATATCATTTTTCGGACGAGGCGGTAACCACCGTTGAAGAAGATAAAGTTTTAGATTCTTTGATCGGCGTGCGTTCAGACTTTAAAGATCGCCTGAAAAGTTCAACGGGAAGTTACTGATGGAAAAACGATTGGTTCTCGAAGATAACAACGGCACCGTGCTTCGCTCATATCAATGGCAAGGCGAATCGGTTGAAGTTATTCGTCGAAGCGACACGCGCAGGTTAGAAGTTGTACCTTCGAGCGATTTTTTAACTAAGAAGAAAATCCCGTTTGAAAGCATGGGCTTCATAAACGCGAAGGATTTGCAAAAAAAGCCTTTTTTGGTGGGCGAGCTGGGGCATCTGCGGATGGTCGAAACCGTCGGCACCGTTGATAAAAACTTAGTTAGCGAAAATGAAGGCGAAAAACGTTGGTACTGGATTTTGGCTGCGGTCATGCTGGCTTCGACATTAATCATGAGTTACATCCGCACCATGCCGCTGATGACCCCAAAGATTGAACAAAGCCTTAAGCAAGAAGTCATCAAGATCACGAAGAGCATTCCGCCACGTCAAAAAGTGGAAACAAAAATGATGGCGAACACGCCGCAAGAAACCGCGGCGACGAAAACGGTCACGAAGACAACCAATACCTTGAAACGCATGGGGGCACTTTCTGCACTCGGAAGTTTGAGCAACAGCAAACAAAAGGGCGGACTAGATTTAGGCGCGGTCAACACGACGGCGGGCCCGGGACTTGGCGGAACTCAAGGCAGCGGTGGAGTGCAGATATCCCTTTACGCGAAGGGTATCGCTTCGGCGCCCCTCGGCGCGGGCGGTAATCTTCAGGGTGCTGGAGGTTACGGAACTAAAGGCAAAGGCGGCGGTAGGGCAGGTTACGGAAAGCTTTCGCTCGTCGGGTCTGCTGGAACTTCACCGATTGCGCTTGCCCAAGAGGCGACGGTGGAAACCGGACTAGATCGTGATCAGATAGCGGCGGTTATTAATAAAAATCTTGGCCAAGTTCGTTTTTGTTACGAGCAAGGTCTGCAAGCAGAGCCAAGCTTAAACGGCCGCGTAGCCGTCGCGTTCACCATTGGTGGAAACGGCTTGGTCAAATCCGCAGGCATCGATAGCTCTTCGATGAATTCTAAAATCATCGAAGATTGCATCATGATGCGACTTAAAACATGGCAGTTCCCGCTTCCGCAAGGTGGCGTCGATGTAAAAGTTAGTTATCCGTTCGTCTTAAGAAGGGCAGGGCAGGGTTAATGAAAACGATGCAGCAAGTATTTACTATTTTGGTTGTGATGCTTTCAATTTCGGCTTGTTCAAAGTGGGGTCAGGACCCGCTTGCGGGTGAACCTCTTGCACAGACCGACAAACGTGACGGACCCACCGGAGAAAAGCCTCGGCCCGGAACGAATTCCGATAATATTCGTATCGACACGGTTCCCACTTTCGGTTTTCAAGAGGAAACCGAAGGAAGCTTTGTGATCGAAGCCCGGATGTTAGTTCCAGACTACACCACGAGCATCGACATCCCGAATATTAGCGAGTTTGCAGGAGCCACTTTTGACCCGAACAGTGGACGGTTTACTTGGACCCCGGCAGTCGGCACCGTCGTCGGGCTAGACAGCGCTTCTAAGCAGTTGGATATCCGGGTTATTGCTAAAAAAGCTGGGGCCGAAGATCAAGTTCGCAGTGAATCCAGAATGATGGTCATCACGCGATTGAACCTTGCGCCGACCATCGAATCTGTATCGGCACCACTAAGCCTGCGTGAAGGAAAAACGGGAATGATCACCGTGGTCGTGATTGATCGGAACGCAAGCGACGGTGTTGAGTCCACTTGGCCAACTCTGGTCGTATCGAAACCTGATTACAGCTTAAACATCGCGGGCTTTCTTGACGACCCTGAAGTGACATCCATTGGGAACTCAAAGTTTAAGTTTCAAATGGAGTTAAACCTTGAAGACGTTGAAATTACGGATTCATTAAAAGTAGCCGGAGCGGTGATGCGTGCTTATTCTTCTGCCGGAAGAAGCAGTGCAGAACGTGAATTCCAAATGGACATCATGACTTCGTTCAGCGATTTAAAAACAACGTGGACCGAGACTTTGCACTCTACAAATGGAAATTTATTTGAATACACCTTCGCCATCTATGATCCGAAGGGCGAAATAAATTTAGATGATCCCGTTTTTAAGGATTTGCCTTCGACCTCAACCATGAATTGCAGAAGGGCTAATTATCAACAGACCCAGTGGAACTGTACTTTTCGTTGGACACCTGTCGCCGATGGCGGCGAGCGGGCCGTCGTTATCCTTGCAGAAGTCACGGTTCACAATTCTTACTATTCAGACAAATACACGGAAGTTAAAAAGCTCACTTTTGAATTAGAAGCAGCGCCAGAAAAACCGGCTGCCCGCATTGAAGGAGATTTGAAATGAAAAATCTGATTTTAGGATTTCTTCTTTTGGGCACGGCCACCGCATTCGGCCAGGCCACTCCATCAACGACGGCCGAAGAGTTCGACTCTCTGGGTGGAAATAAAATATTCCTAGAGCGCGCCCAGGCTTTGCAGCCAGAAGAAAATGTCGGGATCGTTCAAAACCGAACCGTTCCTTTGGCGAAGCGGCTTGAGTTAGCTCCTGAATTTTCTGGAACATTTGGCGGCGACACTTATTCTCGAACAAAAAGTATCGGAATGAACGCGATTTATCATATCAATTCTCGCTGGGCCATCGGCGCGAAGTACAACTATTCTTTCAATGACTTGACCCCTGAAGGAAAGGCATTGCTAGATCAGGCGAATGCCGACCGAGTTGCGAACCCCACCAATCCGACGGTTCCGTTTCCAACGATCGATTACCCAACGTCTGAAACAATGGCATTGTTGAATTGGTCCCCGGTATACGGAAAACTAAATTTGCTCGACATGGGAGTAGCTCACTTTGACTTTTACCTGATCGGTGGTTACGGGCAAGTAACTTTGTCGTCAGGAATCGCGCCGACATACACTGCCGGTGGCGGGCTCGGTTTTTGGATAAGCCAAAATTTTTCGACCAGATTTGAAATGCGCTACCAGAACTATAAAGCAAAATATTTCATCGAAGACAAAAATATGGATTTGGCCGTCGCTTCGGTTCAGGTGGGTTGGTTGTTATGAGAAAAATGACATTTTTCTTCGCGGTGCTTTATTTTAGCGTGATTGCTAGAGCCGAAGATCTGGAAAGTATTTTTGACTCCGCAGCGGAAAAACCGGCAGTAACGGTTGAAAAAGTCGCCCCGAAGTTAGAAAAAATGTCGCCACTTGTTTCTGCGCTCAGAAAGGCCGTCGGCATTCCTAATTCGGAACAGAACATATTCTTACGTTACGTTGAGTCCGGCGACTGGGAAAAAGTCGCGCTTCAGTTTTCGGCAGCATTTGAGGGAACTGAGTTTCAGAAATCTGCTAACGGACGTGCCATCTATGGACTTGCCGAATTTCGTGCGGGCTTGCCAATCACCGGTTTACAAACCCTTTTTATGGCGACGAACCCGAACGATATCCACGAGCTGATTCAAGACGAATGGCGGAGTTCCGCGCCCGTTGAGCACTTTGCTTGGGGTATCGCGAAGATTCCCTGGAAACCGACTTGGGGTGTTGTCTTCGGAGCAGAGCAGGGGATTCGTATTCGGATCGAAGAAGCCCTGGCATCCAACGACACAAGCATTGAACAGCTTTTATCCCTGTCGAAACTAGCGCCGGCGAATTCAGAATTGAAAGCCCGCGTTGACTGGCAAACGGCCATCGCGTACGCGGTCAAAGATCAAGGCGATCTCGCTGCAAAAGTACTTGCTGGGTTGATGAAAAATCCGAAGGCCACCGTTAGCAAAGATCTTTTGCAGACCACGGCGGCAAGGTTGCTGTTCCAGAACGGATACTTTGATC
Organism: Pseudobdellovibrionaceae bacterium; assembly: GCA_014376325.1. Next base: position 1,963 of record JACMRP010000284.1, on the reverse strand, counting down.
CGTCAGTGAAGTATTACGAAAAGGTATCTAAGAACTCGGAATACTGGACCGAAGCGCAGGAAGAGATTGGCTGGGCCTACCTTCGTAAAGGCGAGCCTAATAATGCCAAGGCGATAAGTCAGTCCTTAACGAACCCTGTCCTAAAATTCCAAACGTCACCGGAAGCGTTTTTCATCCAGGCGCTGTCGCAACTGAAAATTTGCGACTATAAAGGCGTCACCGAAACTTTGCAGCAGTTTCCAAAACGATTTAAAGAACGCACCGAAGTGCTAGAGAAGATGTCCGTACAAGTGCCGGTAACCGAAGCTGACCAAAGTATCGCGCTTTTAAAAAAACAAAAAATTCGTCAGCAGGATATTGGCAAGCTTGCTCAAGTTTTGCCGCGAAGATTTGCTCACGATGAAAAGCTTTACAGATTTGCCCAAGTTCAAAAGCATTTGGAAGCAGAAGCAGAGGCCGCAGAAAAAATTTACGCTCGCTCGTTAGCATTGACCGGGCTGCAAGCAAGTTTCGATAGCATTCGCCAAGCGTCCTTGCGCCGGGCAGAGGCGGCAAAATCAGCATCTTACGAGCGCTTAAAAGATTTAGCCCGCCTCGAAGTTGCAGAGACGAAAGAAATTCTGCGAAAGCTCCACATCGTTGAAGCGGAAGTCATTCAGCAAGTTTCCCTTGCGGACCGGGTTATAAAAGGATCTGTGGGAAACAAGATCGCGGACAAACAAGGGGTGACCGGCTACAAAGGAACGGCCGAAGCCGTCCGTTTCCCCTCCGAAAGAGAAGTCTGGTTCGATGAGCTCAGCAATTACAGAGTCGATGTTAAAAAAGCATGCACGGTACGGAGGTAACGGTGAGCCGAATTAAAGTTTTGACGATGGGTTTAGTTAGCGCCGGGATGTTATTGTCTTGCTCTCCGGAAACTCCGAAGGCTTATTACTCGGCTCTAAAAGAGCGCGGCACCGCTTCGACACTCACGGTAGATCCGCGTGTGGATATTTTATTCGTCGTGGATAACTCGGGTAGTATGGAGACACATCAAAAGAATCTTGCTCTGAACGTAAATAAGTTCACCTCTGAATTTACCCGGACCTCGTTTATCGAATACAATATCGGAGTAACAACAACAGACGACGGCATTCCGAATCTGCCGAATCAGGCGGGTGACTGTTGTGGGCATTTGGTGGGTAACCCGCGAGTCGTTACCAAGGGGACGCCGAATCTAAATCAGGCGCTGGCAAATAACTTTCTTGTGGGGACCGCTGGTTCCGTGACGGAAATGATTTTTGATCCTATTAATTCGGCCCTGACTGAACCAAACTTAAGCACCTACAATAGAGGTTTTTACCGGCCACCTGCAAAGCTCGCCCTTATTTTTATTACGGATGCTGAGGATCAAAGTCTCCGAATGAGCGAAAAGGGACTTTACGATTTTCTTCTGAATCTAAAAGGTGGAAACGCCGATAAAATTCTGGGCTACGGGGTGATTGTACCAACCGGCGATACTACCGGATGCAGCAGGGATTCGGGTGTTGAGCCGACGCAGATCGAAAAGTTTTTAAGTCGCATGCCAAATTCAAAAGATAACATTATGAATCTTTGCAGTCCTGAATTCGGAAACCGCCTTGGATTTTTAGCACGGAATATCGTCGAAGAAATGACGACGATTCGTTTGAAGCAAGTACCTTATGTGCCATCGATAAAGGTGAAGTGGGGTGATCGACTTCTAGAAGCCGATGCGCATAAGGGCTGGGCCTACGACGCGCAAAAAAATGCGGTCGTGTTAGGCGATCAGGTCGACTGGAAGTCGCAACCACTAGGAACGCCTATTTCGATTGATTTTGAAGTCGCAAAATACTGACTTTAAAAATATAGGCAATGCCGACAGCCACGAGCGTAAAGCCACAGCCAAGCGCCGTGGCCTGCACGCGTAGAAGCGTCAACGTCAGGCTGCCGTTGCTCGCGAACG
>JACMRP010000283.1 GCA_014376325.1 Pseudobdellovibrionaceae bacterium | reverse complement strand
TGAAAAACGAAAACGGCATGGACTACAAATTTACGACGGATCCGAATATGAAGGGCACAAACCCGGCGAACGAGGCCGCGGACTTCGCGCGCTCGCTCCGTCAGACACTGGACAGAGCCTCACGCTTGGGAACGAAGCAACCTGCTGGTGCAAATCCAGAGGACTAGCTTTGCCGTCTCCGTCTCCAATCGGTACCGGCATCCGCGCCGGGAAAACCGGATTCTTTCCCAACACAATCGCGGACAGTAGGAAAAGCGACCAGGTTCTTTTCCGGAAAAGCGACCTGGTACCATTTAGAAATTCGAGATCTTGTCCGCTAGGTCTGGGTAATCGATGAATGGGTTTCGGTCGAATTGGACTTTGAAGATCTCTTCGTTACGACGAGCTTCTTCTTCGTCCACAGGGTCTTCTTCATTCCATTTGCGCAAAAAGGCTTCTTCGTTTGGATCGATCGGTAGGTCGTACCTCGTCGAGAAATAAAACAACGCGCGGGCCACATTGCCCTTGTGCTCTTGCGGTGGCTCGAAAATTTCCGAGTTCCCGCCCGCCGCCACGCCGCTGCGAACGTTGGGGCATGCTAACTTTTGCATATCGCGCGCGACTTCGCCGAATTTGTTGTTACCTCGGATCGAGTTTGTTTTTGAATTCGTCGGGAACAAATGATGCAAGTCAGACTTCTGCGTTTCGGTGTCGTAGCGACCCGTGAAACGACTCTGTGGCCACGTGTGCTCCACATTGATCACTCGGTTGTCTGGCAAAACGTTCGGACCTGCGCCACTGCCACGCGGAAAATCTTCAGGACCGATATCGTGGTCGCAGTACACGTCGTGCACTCCGTATCCGTTCGGCGTCTTTAGTAGATAAAAATTCGCTAGCAGAAACAAGCGCGCGTTTTTGTAACCGATCGGCGTGTGGACGTAACAATCGCCTTTGCAGTTCGCTTCAATCGTATCGAGCGCGTTTTTTTGGCGAGAGTGATAAGCTTTTAAGATAACTTTTAAGCGGGAAGAAAGATTGACGTTGGTAACGCCAGCTTTCATCTCTTCGTAGAATTCCTTTCCGAAGTAAGGAATTTGTTCGCTCACTCGTGCAGCCTGAGCCACCGACGTTAGGAACGATGAAGACAAAAGAACAAAAAGGATCACTGTCTTAATGAAGTTGTTCTTCACTCAGGGGTCCGCCATTTCTGGTTAGGGTGATATTACAGCCTCTGGCGCGCAATATCGAGATCCGAGAAGATCAAGTCAACCAATAAAGTCCGACATTGAAAGCCGGCCTTTCCAAAATAGCGTCAAACCGAAAGTGAGCAACATCACCGCGACACCGGCGCCAACAAGATTTCTCTGAGAAAGCGAAGTGAAACCAGAGAGCATCATTAGAATCGAAATTATGAGCGGTGTAAAAAACACATACTTATGCCAAGCAACGACATTTTTTGGCGGATCTTTTTTGTAGAATCGATCGCCCGTTCTTTTGCCGTAGAGCGTTACTTGCAACAAGCCGTGCGCTTTGTAGATCATGCTTTCACAAACATGATCTTTTCCGCCTTGGGCTTTTTGCAACTCTTCGTATTTTAAAATCGCAAATCGCAAAGCATCGAGCTCGTGACAAGACTTTAAAAAATCATCATGCAATTCACTGCTGTCGAAGTTTAAAACCAAGTTTTTCCATTTACGAACAAGACTTGGTTGCGCTCGCAACGTCGGATCCAGCGGGAGTTCCAGCAAACGCTCAAAAATCACGTGGCACGAGTAACACTCGGCGAGTCCTTTGTCGTTCACGGCTCCGCACTTGGGACACGAATGCACACGTTGCTGCGCTGCGCCCTGCGCCTCGGCTTCAGTCCCTAAACGGCCGCTCTGATTTTCTAGCTCTTGCTGAAATGTCAGAGCCGCAGGCGTCGTTGGATTTTGGAAAACAACTTGGGTTGCAACATCGCGCGGATTGATCACCGGATAGGCGAAAGTAAAGCGAGTCGCGCACGAGATACAGTCAAACTGCGGAGTCGTACTCGTAATATCCGAGTCGCTGACTTCATACAATTTTGAGCATGTCGGGCAACGTAATCTGAGCTTTTCCATGTCCTACCTTAGTGTTACAAATCTATGATGTTAAAACTTTCGGCTTTTTTCAACAAATATCGGTGGCCACTTTTTTCTGGCCTGCTGATAGGTACTACTTACATTCCGTTTCCGCCATGGGCGGTGCTCTTCTGTTACGCGCCATTGTGGATTTTTCTGTTCAAAAGCGCGAAGAATTGGAAAGAAGGATTCATCGCTGGATGGCTGACTCAGTTCACTCTGACGATCATCGGGTTTCACTGGATTGCCTACACGGCGCACCGTTTCGGCGGATTCCCGTGGATTTTTTCTGTCCCCGTTTTATTGTTATTCGCGGCCGCGGTTCATGTTTACATTCCGATCGTTTGTGCGTTGGTGGTGTATTTCAAAAATCGATATTCGTGGAGCATGAGTTCCACCTTTGTTGCGGCGGCTCTCGGCATCAGTTTGATGGAGCGCTTTTGGCCCAGCATATTTCCGTGGAACTTAGGTTACACCATGCTGTGGGCAGATCTGCCGGTTTACAATTGGGCCGACGTCATCGGCTTTGAAGGCTTGTCCAGCTTGATTTTGCTGCTGAACGCATGGTTCGCATGGATTTGGGCACATCGTAATCGTACGCGCCTGGCACAACGGCACGTGGCGATGTTTGTGGTGCTTATTTTATTTTTAAATGTCACCGGCTTTCTGCATTCGCAAACTTGGAAAGAATTCGACCGCACGCTGAAAGTATCCATCATCCAGGCCAATATCGGTGACTTAGAAAAGGTTTTTGCTGAACAGGGGCAAGCTAATTTTCAAACGTCGATCATCACCCGCTTCACTGACCTGACCGAAAAAGCCGTGGTGAGCTCTCCCAACACCGAGCTTATCGTTTGGCCGGAGACGGCGTTTCCGGATTATCTGAATGATTATTATAATCCAAATCGTTATCCGTCATTGCTCGCGCAAAAATTAAAACCTCTCGGCAAAATGCTGCTAACCGGTGGCTACGGCAAAGATCTTCCCGGCTCCGCAAATCAGCGGCGAACTTACAATTCTTTATTTTTAGTCGATAGCGCAGCGAAGTCGGTGTCCCCGCCTTACAACAAAACTTTCTTACTGGCTTACGGGGAATACTTTCCGTTCAGCGATCAGTTTCCGATTTTGCTGAAGTGGTTTCCATTTATTTCTAATTTCGGTCGCGGCTTGGGTCCGGACGTTTTAAGATATCCCCATCCTGACGGCGATTTGTTGATCGGCGGACAGATTTGTTATGAGGGACTCTATCCAGAGTTCACGCGAGGCCTTGCCGAAAAACATGCGGACATCCTGGCCAACGTCACGAATGACTCTTGGTTCGGAAAACCCTTTGAACCCTATCAGCATTTATACATGACGCTCGCGCGAGCGATCGAAGTACGAAGGCCCCTGATTCGCTCAACGAACACCGGCATCAGCACCGTTATTTTAGCCGACGGCACTGTCTTGCAACAATCCCCATTGCATGTAGAGTGGCACGGAACATATGATCTCCGCTTAAAGAAAAATGCCCCCACCACCGACTTTGTTCTTTGGGGACATTATACATGGGTGCTTTTACTGTTGGCCTTTTTAGAAATCATAATCAAAGGAATGCGCAATGCAAGAACTCATCGCCCTTGATTGGAACGAGATCCTCTTAAAAATTGAATCCTTCGCGACGAGCGAAGCCGGCCGACTGCGCATTCGGGCGACCGCCCCGCAGAAGTCACCGGAAGATGCGCACGCGCGGTTCACTGAGATCAGCGAAGCTTCTGCGGTCATTGCTGAGGGCGTACGTCCGTTCATGCAAAGCCTGGATCTGTTCGCAACCTGGTTTCCGCGCTTGCGGAAAAAAGCTATTTTAAAAACTCTAGAAATCAAAGATGTTCGAAGTTTTTGTCTGGAGTCTTTAGCGCTGAAAGAATCGCTTTCGATAATTCAAAACAAATGGTCCGAGAAAATGCGCAGCCAATTGATGGAAGCCTCAGAACCATTGTCGGCGATTGATCAGATTCTAACTCCCAGCGGGGAAATCCGCTCGGACGCCAGCGAAACTTTGTACAATCTTTTCCGCGAAAAAGAAAAGCTCGCCCGCGAAGTGCAAACCAGTTTAGACCGATTGGTGAATGATCACCAGATGGAGCACAACCTTCAAGATAAGTACGTGACGACCAGAGACGGTCGCTGGGTGCTACCAATCAAAAGCGGAATGCAGCATTACGTTCCGGGAGTGATTCACGGAAGTTCGCACACGAAGGCGACCGTTTTTATGGAACCCGAAAAAGTGATTCCGTTGAATAACCGCCTTCGCGAAATCGAAGTTGAAATTGAAGACGAAATCGAAAGACTGCTGCTTGAGCTATCCAATTACCTGCATCGCCAGGCAGATGAGTTCCAACGAAGTTTTGTTCTTTTAGAAGAAGCCGATGTTCGTTTTGCCGAAACGCAATTCAGTGGCTTGATTAAGGGCGCGCCCATCGAATTTTCGACAGAAGGCTTTGATCTGATCGAAGTCCGTCATCCACTTTTACAAATCGCGAGTGTTGGATCGCACAAGGCGGTAATTTCGAACACGGTTTTGCTGAGTCCCCAAAAAAGTATTTTGTTATTATCCGGTCCGAATGCCGGCGGCAAAACGGTTCTGCTGAAATCGATCGGGCTTGCGGCGCAGATGGCGCGATGCGGACTTCCGATCTGCGCGAATGAAAGTTCGCGCGTTCCATTTTTTACCGAAATCTTGATCGGCATTGGCGATTCGCAAAGTGTTGATGAAGAGCTCAGCACATTTGCG
>JACMRP010000282.1 GCA_014376325.1 Pseudobdellovibrionaceae bacterium | reverse complement strand
TTTTTCTCTAGCTGATTCCAGGAAACAACAAACTGTCTTGATCTTCGGCGAAGCTCATCGCACTGACTAGACTGACAAGTTTTTAGGTCTTTCCAAAGTTCCATTGCGGATTCAAAGGTTTCAGCACCGGCTTTACGGTCGCTGATATCGAATTGCAATTGCGCCATCGAAATTTTAGCCGCCAGACGATCTTCTGGTTTGCTCATGTAACCGTAGACAAAATTCCAGACCTGGAGCGCTTCCGCTTTTTTTCCGATGCGCTCTGCTTCGAGGGCAAGTCCTTTTACATTTTCAACTTTCGCGGCATCCGGGCTCAGCGCGTAGAGCGAGTCGATGTCCGCTTTCGAGATCTGTTTTTTTGCGATAAATGTTGCGAAGTCCCGACTGACCTCTTCATGAAACTGCGGATCGACCTGAGACTGTGCGGATCCACTGCGGGTTAAAAGTGCCGGATTTTTTAACACATTTTCCATTTGCGTGATCGCGAGCGCGACATTCCCAAGATTGAAACTGCACCAAGCATCACGGTACGCGGCAAGTCCACGCGACGTTGCCGCAGGGTTTTTGACGACTTCCTTAAAGAATGGCTGCGCTTTCGCGTAATCACGCCGCTTAAAATAAATCTCACCAAGCGACAACTGCGCTTCGGCTTGCAAAACGGGCTCTGTTTTTTCATTCAGGATTTTTTGATAAAAGGTAATTGCCGTCGGCTCTTCGCCTGTTATCTGGTATAGGTGGCCTACCTGGATCATGATTTTACCCTTTGAAGATTCCGGCGCCCTTCCCATGACTTCAGTATAAAGCTTTAATGCCTTCTTGCGATCGCCGTCGCCGACTTTACAGTCGGTGCAGTTGATATCCAACTCTTTCATCGAATTTACACGCGCACGTTCGGCGTATAGATCCGCCAGTCGCAGAGTGACCGCTACTTTTGAAGAGTCGTTCGGCGCTAGATTTTGGTAAACCTTATCGAGCTTTTCGATTAGCAGATTGCGATTGCCATCGTCCAGCTGACCAAACGCGGCCGGCACAACCAGAAACAAACTAGCAAATAAAAACGTCCGAGAGAAAAACATTCCCAACATAACATGCATCCTTTACGGGAGCTGGCCTTTTGACCGGCGACCCATCTTACAGTCCATTGCAAGAGCGCACTTACTTTACTAACACCGCGAAACGGATGTCGCTGTAACCTGCGTGCGACGCCGCTAAAATAACTTGGTTCAATTCTTCGTACTTTAAGCGGCGATCCCCTTGGATCATCAAAACGCCCGGGTATTCCTCACCCGGATGATTTGCCGCGAATTGCTTTCGAAGTTCTAATAAAGTTCCAACCAGACTTTCTACGCCGACTTCTTTTTCTTCGAGAAAGATTTTGCCTTCTTGAAGTTTTACCACCGGGTTTCGCTCCAACAGCTCGGTCCGCGCCGCTTTCGGAAGCTCTTGCCCCTTACCAATGAACAACATATCGCCCGTACTCGAAAAACTCATGAGCAAGAAAATTACCAAGATCGAAAACGCGTCGATCAAAGCAGTTAAAAGCAAATCGGCGGCAAGATTTCGCTTCCATTTGCCGTGCTTCGGCTGAATGTAAGACTGGGAGCCGATCGCCGTTTGCAAAGCCGTTTCGTTCAAGACACTCTGACTAGCTAACATCATTCCCCCTTAAAGCGGAGCCACACCCAAGTCCGTCATCCCGATCCTTTTGAATTCATCCATCAAAGCGATGATTTCTTCATACGAAGACTTCGCTTGCGGTTGAATCAGAGCGGTTTTCAAACTTGGATCTTTGGTGGTTAACTGACTGATCACTTTGCTGAGTTCGGCAACGTTCGCGTGCCCGTCAATGCCAGGAAGCTTTAGATTTGCTAAAGCCGACGGAATTAACGAAGACTGCTGAACGTTGAACTTGAGCTCGCCACTTTCGGACATGAAGACCCACAAAAGAGGCTTCTTGACCGTATCGGCTTGCGATTGCCCGCCGACGGCTTGCTTCACGTTCATCGAACCGATGTTGAGCCAGACTGCCGTCAATAAAAGAAAGCAAATACAGACGCTCAACAAGTCGATGCACGGGATCAGATTGATTTCAAAATCGAGATGCTTCCTGTGCTTTCGCATCGGTCACCCTCTTACGCGTTGATTTCAGGTTGTGATTTGCCGAGACCGTCATGGTTCTTGAAGCTCTTGAATCCCACCGGCTCGTAACTATATGACAACCAGTTGAAGGCTTTCAATGCGCTGTGATTTAAATCATCCGCTAAGCGATTCGCACGGTTCTGTAAAATCGCGTAGGCCACGAGGGCCGGGATCGCCGCGATCAAACCAAACGCCGTCGCATTCATTGCCTCAGAAATACCCGCAGCAAGTAAGGCCGCTTTTTGCGAAGGCTCTGCGTACGAAACCGCCGCGAAGGATTTAATCATTCCCGTGATAGTTCCAAGAAGTCCCGTGAGGGTTGCGACGTTCCCTAACATAGATAAGAAACCGGTGCGGCGATCGAGGTTCGCATTTTCTGCAACCAAAACCTCATCCATTTTTCCTTGGATTTCGTCTTTGCCGCCCATGAATTTCGCCGCTTTTGCGCCCGCAATCACGGCTTTCGCAACAGGTGATGTGGCTTCAAGCGCCGTTGCCTTATTGATGACCTGGTCTAGTTCGCCGCGACGAATGCCGTCTTCGAAGCCAGCCGCGATCGTGTGCTGATCTAATTTTCGTTTAAAGAAGAGAGCGTAAGCGCGCTCTATCATAATAGCGATCGACGCGACTTGGATCATCAGAATCGGCCACATCCAAAAACCGCCGTGTTCAAATGCCAATGAGATCTTAGAAAGTACATCCATGTTGTTCCCCCGTTATGTGATCAAATTCTTTCACTAAACTAAAGTAGAACGAAGCTTCAAGATTGTGTCATTATTTTTTTATCAAGGTTCGCGTCACGATACGTCAAACTTTCTTAGAGATTTACGCAAGTTCCATCAAAGACTACAACCTTCGCATGTATCCCCAGTACTACGAATTTTTACTTTTGATCACTTCTATCGGAGCCGGTTTTTTAGGTTCTCTGCTAGGACTCGGCGGCGGAGTCATTATTGTTCCGACGTTAACTTTGCTATTTCACGTCAACATTCGGTACGCGATTGCGGCAAGTTTGATTTCGATTGTCGCCACTTCCTCGGGCGCGGCGGCGAGCTACCTGAAGGACAATCTTACAAATCTCAGAGTTGCAGTGTTACTTGAAGTAGGCACCGTAACCGGCGCCATTGTTGGATTTTTGATCGCGAAGAAAATCGAAAGCGGGCATTTATTTATGCTCTTCGGGGGCTTTCTACTTTTCTCTGCACTGATGATGTTGCGACGTCGCGAAGAGCATGTGAGCTTCGAAGATCACCCGTGGTCCAAAAAATTAAAACTGGCCGGATCCTATCCCGGCATCGGCGGAGTTCCGACATTTTATAAGGTGGCGCACGTTCCATTGGGACTGCTCGCGATGTTTTTTGCAGGAATCCTTTCGGCCATTCTCGGTATCGGCAGCGGCGTTTTTAAAGTTTTGGCGATGGACGGCGCGATGAAACTTCCGATGAAAGTTTCTTCAGCGACCTCTAACTTTATGATCGGCGTTACCGCTACCGCCAGCGCCGGAGCGTATTTATTACGTGGCGACATTCGCCCCGAAATCGCCGCTCCCGTTTCGGTCGGCATCATCATCGGCTCTTATTTCGGCGCTAAAATGATGGTGCGCATGCCGGCAAGCCTAATCCGCAAAATCTTTGTGGTCGTGCTTGCGGTCGTCTCGATCCAAATGATCCTGAAGGGCCTTGCATGAACAAGAATATCATCACGCTAGAATATCGTATTTCAAAACTATTACGTTACGGTGTCATGCTCGCGGGCGCCTTGATGTTTGTCGGCTGGATGTCGATGCTGGATTTTACCCAGAATCCCCTGCTGGCGTTTCATGACTACCGTGAAGTCACCTTTGTGCACAGTATCGGATACGCTTGGCGGGACAAGGTGTGGGGATTGCTGACCGCTTACGCGGGGCTTATTTTGCTGATAAGTTTGCCGCTCTCACGTGTGTTGATGACCGCGATCTTATTTTGGCGACAGAAAGAACGGCTGCTTTCAGGCATCGCGTTTTTTGTCTTTGCCGCTTTAATCATTAGCTTCTCTTTAGGTATCGAACTGTGACGAACGACTTCAACTTGAAGGAGACCTCTTGAAATACTGGATGCTGACCCTACCCCTGATGACTCTCGCCTGCGCCCAAACTACGAAGAAGGAATACAAATGGACTTCTTTGTCGGAAGTTGGATACGTCGCGAACTCGGTCACGGTCCAAAAGTCGGACAAGGCCTTTAACAGCGATCACGGTTTTGAAAATCTAGAGATTAAAAAAACCAAAGCCATCGGGCCCGCGAACATTCAGAAAATTGTGCTGATCGGCGATACCGGCTGCCGCATGAAAGAAAACAAAGACGGCGAAGCTCGTTATCAGAATTGCAAAGATCCAAGTGATTGGAAGTACGCGGGCGTGATAGACAAGATCGCGGCCGAAAAACCAGATCTGATCATTCATTTGGGGGACTATCATTACCGCGAGCAATGTTCCGAAGGCAAAGACTGCCGGAAGATGACCGATATGATCGGGTACGGCTGGCGCACTTGGGAAGCGGATTTTTTTGCGCCGAGTGAAAAAGGTTTTGCCGCGGCTCCGTGGATGTTCGTTCGGGGAAATCATGAAGAGTGCGTGCGCGCATTCGAAGGTTACAAACTTATCAGCGAACAAAAGTGGGACAAATCTTGCGTCGATCAAGAAAAAACTGAATACATTCAGCTCGGGGACTTATTGATTGTTCATTTAGACTCTTCCACGGTGAGCGACAAACCCGAACTGACGGAGTTCGCCCAGTTCTGGGATCAGCAATTTAAAGACATCGAAGCGCGTGTGGCGACAACCAAGGCAAAGCGCGTCTGGCTAATCACTCATAAGCCAATCGCGGGGCTAGCGTTCGGGCGCACCGGCGGTGAATTAAATGTACTGAATCATCAACTGCGAACTTCTTTACTGAAGACGAATCTGAAAAATAAAATCGAGCTGATGATCGCGGGGCACATTCACAACACGCAGTACTTGCGGACGGACAATTTGCCGCTGCAATTGATCGTAGGAAATAGCGGAACAACTTTAGACGACATCGAGATTCTGAAAGAGCCCATAAAAATCGTAAATCAAAAGTTCCAGGACATCGTCCCGCGTGAATTTGTCTCTAACTCGAAATCCATGAAAAGTTTCGGCTATGCAGTTCTGTCTAAAAATCCGGTTGGCGACGAGTGGAGTATCGAGTTCCACGACATCGACGGAACCAAGACCATGTCGTTGCCCGTACGGACACTGGATGTGAAGAAACCTGCGAAGGGTAAAAAGAAAGCGGCCTAGAAAAAGTGCCAGGTCCTGTTCCTGTAAACGATGCATTATACGTCATCAAAGATTCGTCTGTAACCTTCGTATTGTTTCTTTCCGTAAACTCGCTGAGATGGATTAGTTGTCGTCTTCGGTATTCCCGGCACGGACGCCGGGAATAC
>JACMRP010000281.1 GCA_014376325.1 Pseudobdellovibrionaceae bacterium | reverse complement strand
TTCGATGCGCGCAATCATGCGTTTATATGTTTGCGCCATATCTTGAAGTTCATCTTGGGCTTCGCCGACGACGACCCTTCTGCCGAGGTCGCCTCGCTCTATTTCACGCATCGTGCTCCGCAAATTCCGTAATGGCGAAAGCGATTTCTTCGCATATCAGATGCCAAGAAGAATGCTTAAGAGCGCGATCACGCCCCCGGTGACCGCAAAAACGCTGACGATCCGTTCGAGGATCTCTTCGCGGTCCTCGCTGCTCTTGCCGACTCGGATGTACAGGTTGTCCCGAACCTTTTCGGTCAACAGATCGAATTTGTCTTCGTCGTTGACTGCCGACAAGGCATGCCAGCCGAGGATTTGTTCGGGATGAAGTTCTTCTTTAGAGAGACTGTCAAAATCAAAAGTCTCTTGCTGAACGGACGGCTTCGTAAAAAGCGCGCCACCGTCGACCGTGAGCACGCGAATCAAGAAAGGCGCATTGACTATCCGATTCTTTTCTTCCGCGAGAAAGCCGCGCAAACCGTCCACGCCTTCGGTGGAAAGGATAGCCGAAGTCTCTTGCAGTTTCGCGGTCATGACGGTCCGGTTTGATTCTTCCAGCGACTTTTGTATCTGAAAGTATGTCACGACGAAGGCAATCAAAAGTCCTGAAGCGAACGTCGCCGAAAATAACAATGAAATCCTGGACGAGATCGAAAACTGAAATCTTTTATTCCCGGATGGCATAGCCGACGCCCCGGATGGTTTTTATAAACTTTTTTTGAAAGTCGCGGTCAATCTTAATCCTCAATCTGCACACCAAAACGTCGACTACGTTTGTTTGCGGATCAAAGTCGTACTTCCAAACTTTTTCTAAAATCTGCGTTTTGGAAAGAATGCGGTCCTGGTTTCGTAAAAGGCATTCTAAAAGCGCAAATTCTTTCTGGTGAAGGGCGATCACGGTGTCGCCTCTTTTGACCGTTCTGCTGAGCAGGTCCATTTCCAGATCCTGGAATCTCAATTTTTTGCTTTCAACCTGTTTGCTCGAACGACGTAACAAGGACTGAGATCTCAAGAGCAACTCGGAAAACGAAAATGGTTTCACCAAATAGTCGTCGCCCCCGCGCTGCAAACCTTCAATTCGATCTTCGGCGGACCGCTTAGCGCTTAGGAACAAAACGGGCATGTCTTTTTGATTTTTTCTAAGCTCTTCGACGAGCGAAAAACCATCGCGTCCTGGAAGCATCACGTCGACGATCAGCAGGTCGTAATCTTCGGCCATCGCGAGCGCAAAAGCTTCGTTGCCGTTATTCGAATATTCGGCGTTGTAACCAGCCTCGTCGAAGCCTTTTAGAAGCAATTGCGCAACCTTCGCTTCGTCTTCCACAATGAGCACTCGCATCCACAGCCTCCTGCGAAACTAAGTTACTCAATTTTTGCGTGGGGATCACTAAATGATTTAATTTATTACACGAATGTAATTTTCCGAAGTCGTCATCAGCCCTAGTTGACGAAGGAACACTCCACCATAGAATTTTCCATCCCTGCGCTGAAGTTCGTGAACATCGGGGCCAGAATTTCAGAGTTTTTAACCTTAAACTGCAATTTAGAATCCAGCTTCCCCGTCCCCCCACTGTAGGTGTACACACCGTCGAGCTTTCGAAGTTGCATTCGACCGATCGAATTTACCTGCGCGGTCCCTTTCCAAGGACCTTCGGCGTATTCATAACGAATCGTGCTGAATTTGTCGGAGCGGATTTCGATTTCGACGTTGGTTTTCGGCGACGTCGGCGCTACGCCCGTGCACAAAACATCAGAGACTCCGATCTCCGGCGGGGCCGCTTTGCCAATCCATAAAACCGTGAGTTCACCCTCTACTTCATCCGCGACGAAACGGATTTGTTCCCCAACGGTAAGGTCCTTCAAGATTTGAGGATCTTGGGCGAGGAAGGACATCGTCATTCCGGGCATGTTCAGATTCGGAATGTCCTCGTGTTTGATCGATACTCTGGCTGAGGCCAAGTCAATTTTTCTGATGACACCCTTCACGATCGGATAATTTGCCGGTGGCTCCGCAGCGAAACCCACATTGCTCAGGATAAGCATTCCCAACAGTAAGATTTTTTTCATAATTTAGTCTCCTTTGTCTTTGCGACTTTACGAAATTGTGATCCAGTTTAAAATCGATATTGAAATCCGGCACCGACGCTGTAGCTCGTGTAACGGAGCCCGGCGGCCCAATTCCAGTTCTTTGCATACATTAACGTCGCCGCAAACTCGTCCCCTAAATGCGTGTCCTGTCTCCATGTGTATTCCACATCCGTAAAGATGTTCCCCGTCCACTGAAAGCGTTTTTCTAAATCCACTCGAAGTTTTCCCTTGTGATCGACCAACAATTTGCTTTCGATCAACAGCGGCAATATGTAGCCGACACCAATTTCGCCTCTGGTGTCTTCGTGAACGGACGAACCACCCGCGATCAAGCTCGTATATTTATCAAACCATCGGCGGTAAAAAAGATCGCCTTCGCCCTTCCACTCATCATCTTTTCGAGATTCTGCCTTCAGCTCAAACTCATTCCAAGTTTGCGTGAACTTGTAACGCCCCTCAACGATGTTCGTCGCCGCCTGCAG
>JACMRP010000280.1 GCA_014376325.1 Pseudobdellovibrionaceae bacterium | reverse complement strand
CCGCCAACGGTGTAGCCTTTTACTTGGGACATCTGGAAAGTTTCTAAGTTCACACCCTGGCCCGCGAAAGCGGCGTCACCGTGAATCAAGACGGGGATGACAGTTTTACGTTCGATCATGTCTTTGCGTCGGCGCTGGGCCGCACGTACCATTCCTAAAACAACGGGATTCACCGCTTCTAAATGGGAAGGGTTAAAAGCCAAAGAGACCTGGCACTTGCCATTCGGAGTTTCTTTTTGCGAAACGTAACCTAAATGGTACTTTACGTCGCCATCGAAATCGTCGATCGGAACCGCGGTTTCGGTGGGCCCGTTAAAATCTGCAAAGATATATTCCGTCGCCTTGCCCATAAAATTTGCGAGCACGTTGACGCGACCACGATGGGCCATGCCGATCATGATCTCTTGTACTTTCATGCCAGAGCCGCGTTGGACCAAAGTTTCGAGCATCGGCATCATGCCGTCCGCACCTTCGATCGAAAAACGTTTTGTACCGACGTAGCGGGAGTGAATGAATTTTTCCAAAGATTCCGCGCGGTTCAAAGAATGGAAAGTCTGTTTCTTTTCATCTGCGGTCAGCTTAAAAGTTGGAGTTTCGAATTCTTTAATGAACCAGTTGCGAACTTCCGGCAAAGCTTCAGCAACTTGAACGCTGATCTTGCCGCAATAAACGGCGCGAAGATGCGCGATGATGTCGCGCAAAGATCCATTTGGTCTACCAACGATCTTGCCGATCTGGAATTTTTGCTCAAGGTCTTTATCGGAAAGATTGAATCTTTTCAGCGCCAACTGATCCGACGGCGAGGGCGTATTGCTGAGCGGATCCAGCTGCGCTTCGAAGTGACCATAATTGCGGTAAGCAGAAATCAAGTGATAGACATCCAATTCTTTTTCGGAAAGGCCGAGCGCTCCGTCTTGAGCAAACTCAACACCTTCAAAAAAACGTTGCCAGTCGGGACTGACGCTCGTCGGACTTGATTTGAATTGTTTGTAGAGGTCTTCAATGATTTCTAAATTGGCGCGGTTTGCGAAGCTCACGGGTTTCCTTTTTTTTGAGGCCCTTAGGGAAGGACCTAGTTCTTTCAAAATTTGCCGAGATCGTCACGAACTAATGCGTGGCAAAATGGACAGCTTTTGAGTGACAGAATCGGTTCTCAGGATAATCCTTTTTGGTGCAAAGATGAACCTCCATCGGCGAGGCAAAATTTTCCTAAACTTAAGCAGGAGTCCACAGTGTCCGAAGCAGCGTTCAAATTGGTGTTGATACGTCATGGAGAGAGTCAGTGGAACCAGGAGAATCGCTTCACCGGCTGGGTGGATGTCGAGCTTTCGGAGAAAGGTCGAGCCGAAGCTCTAAAAGGCGGGCGTGCTCTCAAGGAAAAAGGCTTCAAATTCGACGTGGCCTATACTAGCGTCCTGAAACGCGCGATTCATACTCTCGATTACGTTCTGACCGAAATCGATCAGGTGTGGCTTCCGGTCCACAAGCAGTGGCGCTTGAACGAACGTCACTACGGGGCACTTCAAGGTTTGGACAAAGCAGAAACGGCGGCACTGCACGGCGAAGAGCAAGTCAAAATCTGGCGTCGCAGCTACGATACGCCCCCTCCATTGATGAAGTTGGACGATCCGGGCCATCCTTCGAAAGATGCTCGCTACAAAAACGTAAATCCAAAAGATTTGCCGAGCGGGGAGTCGCTGAAAGACACGGTCGCAAGATTTTTGCCGTTCTGGAAAGACACCATCGTGCCCGATATCAGGGCGGGCAAGCAGGTTCTGATTGTCGCGCACGGAAATTCGATTCGCTCATTGATTCAGCATTTAGAAAATATGAGTCCCGATCAGATTATGGGCGTCAACATGCCCACCGGCATTCCGATGATTTACGAACTGGATTCTGATTTCAAAGTTTTGAAAAAAGAATTTATCGGCGACGCGGAAGAGGTCCGCAAAGCATTGGAAGCCGTCGCCAACCAAGGCAAAGCAAAGTAATCCAGAGAGGAATTTTCACGTTCCCCTCTCATCAAAATATCTTGTTTGGCAATAAAAACGCCGACCGGTCATACTCAACTGTATCAATCATTGATTCCTTTGTGGCGGCCCTGTCAGCGGAGTGGAAAGTTCAAGTTGAAGTAGGATGCGGTTCCAGTTGTAAGTTGAAGCGGAAGTTGAAAGTTGTTTTGCCAGGGCCGTTTTTTTTATTCTTCATTTGTGGGATGGGTTTCGTCTTCGAACGAGGATTTTGAGTGCGAGTTGCGGGCTTCCCTTTTTGAAGGGACGCGCATCCAGCGCTAACCGGGGGCCGCCGAGTACGGCGGTTCGCGCGTCGAACCGGAGGTTCGCCTTCGGCAAATTGCGCCCCCAGAGGCCCCTCAAAAAACAAACCCTAGAATTCCTCTACAAGCTCCCTCTCCAAGACGAAGCCCCCGTTCGAAGCCACAACCCAGACCACGAACGTAGCAGTGTCGCGGAAACTTCATACACTCCGCAAACGGACACAACATTGTAGAGCGACACTAAGTAAGCAAGGGGGAATCAATAATGGGACAATCTCTAAAGTTAAAAAAAATCATTTGGTCAATTGATGCGTTCGAAGACAAAGAGGGCCTCCAAGAAAAAGCCGCGCGTATATTGAGTATATTTCAAGACCGGACGTTCGCTCAGAT
>JACMRP010000045.1 GCA_014376325.1 Pseudobdellovibrionaceae bacterium | reverse complement strand
CGAGATCGCATTAATTTTTCGGCGGTCGGCGCATCGGCCTCACCAGCATGAAAGGGGCCGCAGCATTTTTCGTAAGTTTGGTCAGATCCACAAGGGCAATTAGTCATGCGATTATACTGACAATTTATTGAGGATAGAACAAGCCGTCTTTTTCAAAACGCGGGGCCGAACCCGGAAAATCTCGAAGCGAAAGATCTTTCATAAACGTATACGCGGCCTGGGAAGAGTCGTAGACCGTGCCTTTGTCACGAACTTGACGGAACGAGGTCACGTAGCCACGAACGAACTTGCCTTGAGCGTCCAGATTTACCTGCAACAGGGGAGCCAGGCCCGAGATTCCGGTAACGCTGATCCCGGCCTCCGTCAAAAAATTACCGAGGCTGTAGGCGATGAGGTGGCCTTTGTAAACTTCGTAACCCCGGGGTACGTGCGGGCCGTGCATGATAATAAGACTTGCGCCCGCATCGATCGCTTTCCTTGAAAATTCAACGGAATTGCCGCGATTTTCGCCAGAGAAAATTTCGGCAACATCGCGAGTGCGCTCCGCTCCGGCGCCTTCGCGACCGGCGTGGCAAGAGACAATGACGATATCGTAAGTTTTTTTAAGCTCTGCAATTTCCAGGTAAGTCGTTTGCGGCGTCGTGATACTACGGGCGCCATTGTAAAAATCGGTCGCGATCAGCGCAACGCGAATTCCGCGGACATTAAATTGCGCCACTTCTCCGCCATTTTTGCTAGAAAACTGAATCTGATTCTTAGTAAGGGTCGCTTTGGTCGCCCCAAGACCTTGTGAACCAAAATCCATAGCGTGATTGTTAGCAAGGCTAACAACATTAAATCCCGCCGCAGCCAGTGCGGGGCCAAAATCTGTCGGAGTTCTAAAAATATAGCGGTTCGGTCCTGGAGACTTACTGCCGGCACCCCGGTTGCCATCGAAAAACGTGCCTTCGAAATTACCGAAACGAATATCGCCGGCGGAGATTCGTTCTGCAGAATACTTAAAAAGACTTCCTCCTTTGTCAGAAGGCAGGCGATCGGTCGGAAAATCCGTCCCCATCATGATGTCGCCAACGGCGGTGATAGAAATACCGCTTTGGGCGTGCGCGAGGCTAGAAAAAACAATGAAGGATACGGCGAAAATAAATGATTTCATGCGGGCTTTAGTTAACACGTTGTCGATATCGATCACGTGAAATCAAGCCCGCCGGAATATTTTACGTTAGTTTGCGGCTGGGCAGACCTTAGCTTTGAGTGCAGAGCTGATCGTCATGTTCGAGTCGACTTTGAAGGCCCGAATTTTTGTGCGGATTCGGTCGTAGTTCGTGCCCTCATTGTTGCCGTCGGTATTTAGATTCCAGTAGTTCACCGCCTGATCTCCGGTGTAGCCGCAAAACTGACGAAGCGTCAGTGCAGAGATGTAGCCCGAAGCATGCCATCCATTCCAGCAATGCATGTAGATCGGACTTTGATCCGTGTCGACCGTCAATTTTTTATGAATCAAACTCAGAACACGTCTGGCAGAAGTCTCTGACAGCAAGACGCTCTCTTGCATGTAATTCAAAGTATTTGAAATTTCTAATTGAGATCCGCAAGTGGTGACTTTCGGAGCGGTTTTGTAATTCGTGTCGTAAAGATAAATGGCCGTGCCGAACCCTTCTTCGCAGAGATTTTTTAAACCGGCAGTCGGGAGAGGATTTGAGTTCGCCCGTTTTTCGTTTTTGTTATAGGCATTGTTTGCGCCGCCTCGGTAAACGACGCCATTCAGAACGGCTCTGAAATTTCTGACGCCGTAAAGATCCTCGAAGCCGTTGCCCTTGTTGTCGACCAACTTGGTGTACGGGTCGCGCAACGGGTAGCGGGTTTGGTAGTGATGAATACTCTCCTCTTGATTGACCAGTGTTTCAATAGGTTGAGCGTAAGAAATAGCGGGACACAATATTGCGATCAGTAAAAGTTTTTTCATTCTTTTATTTTGAGAGGAAAAAAAACGCGCGTGAAGGCCGGGACAAAGAATCTGGACTGGGCTATGGGGTGTGAGGAATGTAAACAGTGCGCGCCTTTTTTGTCTTTCAAATCGATTTGGGTGGATTTTGCCGCGCGACGAGTGGTTAAAGCTGATCTGACAGACGCGAGTCTGGTCACAAAATTGAAGCTCTAGTAAGTGACGCTAACCAAAAACTAAGAAAGGTTATTTTATGCTTTCGAATTTTTTTGCACTTGTACTTCCGGCAGCCTTAGCCACTTTTACGCCGACGGCACCTAGAGGCGAGGAAGTGATTCAGTTCGTAAATGGTAAATCCGAAGTCTGCGTGATCCCAAAAAGATTTTCCGAAGCCGTATTTAGCAAAGATGATTTAGAAACCGAAAAGATACTGTGCGATCTCGGCAACGGTACGGCCGTAGCGCTTTGTCCAAAGGCCGCAAGCACAAATCCCGCGGTCGAATTCCATTCTATCCCCGCAGGCATGAGTGCTGCGCAGGTCGAAGCAAAAATGTGCGAAGTCGAAGGGTCAAAGAAATTAGCGAAGTACAAAAACAGTATTAGCTGCAGCTACACGCCGTCATTGGTTGCGTATTATCATGTTTCAAGAATCTTGGGTGATGTTCTAGGAGTTCCGCCAGTGGTGTTAAGAACTTTCGACTTAAAAACTCATCAGCAGATCGCCGCAAAGGGTATCGCGGTAACTTCGGCAAATCCGAATCTTTCTCTGCTGAAGCAAATTTGGCAAGGTTTCGCCGGTTATCTGAACGCGCCGGCAAAAAGCTCTAAAAAAGATATTCTGTTCACGGACGATTTGAAGCAGACCTACGGCGCGCTTCAAGAAAATCCCCGGAACGAAGAAAAATATTCCGAGATGTTCTTCGCGGCAAAAGGCACCGAAACCCGCGCGGACGCGTTCCGCAGCCGAAGTCCGATCTATAAACTTTTATCGGACAAGCGCGCGCTTCGCGACATCGTACCGAACCAATGGAACGCTAAAAATGTCCAGCTGGTTCAGCAAATGCGAGACGTCTCGGAAATGATCATTATGGACACGATGCTGAGCCAAGAAGATCGCTTCGGAAACGTTCACTATAAGAACTCTTTCATGTTCATTGATAAGTCCGAAGGCGCCGCACGCATCGGTCGCAAAAGCAAAATGGAAGAAGCCGACATTCGTGCAAAAAACGCGGTTCAAATTAAACGGATGATGTTAAAAGATAATGATTGCGGAGTAAATCGCGGTAACAGCGCACTGAAAGCGGGTCTGATCAACGGCGTATCCCACGTTAATTCAGCAACCTATGCCCGGTTGCTGAAAATGGAAAAGCAGCTGCAAACCGAAGAAGGCAAAAATTTCTTCTTAAAAGAAACGATGATGAACTCAGGAGACTTTCATCTGTTTGAAGAAAACGTAGAAGTTGTCGCAAGAACCCTTCAGAAAGCTTGCCGCGACGGCCGCTTGCATATGGATTTAGATTTGACGGCGCACTTCACGAATGCCCCTGTCCAAAAAAGCTGCGAGTAATTCAATTTAGTGATTAAATTTAACTACTAAATTTTCGGAGGCGGTAACTCCAACCAAATATTTCCCCAATCTTCTGTTCGAAGAAGGGGAACGTGATGCTGCTGCAGTCTTTCGGTCACTTCAATATGGGGGTGACCGTATTTTCGAAACCTCGCTGAAGCGACCGCAATCTTTAAATTAATCGTTTTGTCTAATAAGTCATTCGAGGTACTTCCGCGACTGCCATGATGACCCAATAACAAAATACGGGTCGTCGATATCAACTCCTGTTGGTCCCAGACTTTTTCTTGCGTCGACGGCGAGTCACCAGGCACTAAGATCTGCGCGTCGGCAATGAAGACGTTGCTTTTTTCATTACTGCCTTGAGAGTTTTCTTCTGCCCGATAGATGTTTCTTGCCTCAACCGGGAACTGCGCGCACGGGCGGTAGGCCTCTATAAGTTTCATTTTCCTAGGTGTACTTTGTCCCACTGGAGCTTGACCCATGCAGCTGCGGGGGAGCAATCGGCGGGCGCGTCCGGCAAATGAAATATGGTCCCAGTCCCAGTGGCTGAGTAAAATCACGTTGTCTTTTTCGCCGCAGGTCTTTTTCAGTTTTCGGGCCGGGAAGTGTTCGCCCCCAATGTCGAAGTGCACGCAGCGGTCGGTTTTGACGAACGTCGCCCACTGACCCTGACCGACGTTCCACACGACAAAAAATTCTTTCTGCGGACCGTAATTCGATATCAACGTCGGCGATAAACTGACGATGAAAAAAATCAAGCTACCGATGCTAAGTCTCATAACGTGCCCGTCGAGTACGCACTGCCCAGCGGTGTGCGATCAACAGCAGGGCCAAAATCAAAACCCACTGGGAAAAAATGTTCAGCGGAGTCGCGTCGGGACTAGCACGGAGCAAAACATCTGACTTCTGAAGCAGCCACAGTAGACAATTCATGCATCGATCGAACAAGGGTGCCGTGAAGGGAAGGATAATAGCCAATACGCCTACCGGGAACAGAACAGTACCGATCAGCGGCCCCAATATCACGTTCATCAGAATGCTAAGCGGATGCAACGTGGATAACCCCCAAAGACAGAAGCTCATCGCGAAGAACATAAAACTCTGGCTCAAAAATGATCGAATTCCGGGGGCCATTTTTCGATCGAAAATCTCTTCTGCCGTCGTCATCGCGGTTGCCGCCATCAGACTCATAAGAAGTGAGCGTGAAAGAATCCACTGAGGAAAAAAAGCCACACAAAGAAGTGCACTTAAAAAAACCAGTTGCAGGTTCGATAAGAAAAGTTTTCTGCGTAAGGCAATTTCCTGAAGTCCTATAAATGCTAGCGCGCGGAGGGACGGCGGCTGACACAAAGTCACCATCGCGTAAATAAAAAGAGGAATTAAGAGCCACGGAGTTTTCCCCACAAGGCGTGCAAAAAAATTACGCAGAAGTAAGAAGTGGGAGCCCGAAACAACGAAGATGTGAATCAACGACGTGTCGATCAAGAGCTGCTTTACTTCTAGGTCATCGATGTTTTTTCCACACACCAGAGCTTCTAAACTTTCACGGTTTTCTAGGAGTGCGGGGACACTTCGCAAACAGATTCGATGCAAGAATAATGAGTGCTCTGTTAGTAAAACTGGCAGATCGAGTGAGTGGCTGAGGTAGAGCAAAGAGCCAAATAAAAGAATTAAAATCATAGTTACAGACACTTATCAAAATAAGGTCCAGGTTTAAGATCTAAAATAACCTGACATTCGGACGCACAGCTCCCACCTTCCGGAATTTAAGATCTGACATTCGGATGTCTTCATTTCGTCATGTATGCGTCATATCTTTAATTATTTCAATAGTTTATCTGATGTATAAATGTTCAGCAAACCGTTGAAAGCCTTATCTGGCTTATGGTCCAAGGTCCAGGGCACGGGCAACTCAACAAAAGATGTGGAAAACTCTTTATTGTCGTGGATTCTCAGTGCGTGTCATAATCGTTTTGTAACTAGAGGTGGTGATAGATGAGGCAGCAAATGAGATTCGCTTTTGCTTTTGTTTTAAGTCTAAGTTGTGTGTTCGGGAGTGTTTCTGTAATCGCGGCAACAAAAAAATCAGCGGCGAAAGACGCACTGATGATCGAGCTGACAGGCAAAGACCCATCGAAAATCGATGAGACTGCGTTGTATTCTGAAATCGTCAGCGCCTATCGCAAAAATGATGAAATTGGATTTAAAAGTCGTCTGCAAACTTTCATGACGCGATTTTCTCAGAGCTCTTACGCGGACAATGTTTTGTACTTGGCTGGCAGAATGGCTTTCGATAACAAAAATTACCCAGAATCGATCCGGTATTACCAGCGCGTGATTACCCAGTATCCACGCAGCAATAAAGTCGTCGCCGCGCGATTGGGCAAAGGTGTCGCTTACAAAAAAATGAATCTGTCGCCGCAGGCAAGTTTCGTGTTCAGGGATCTACGCAAAAAATACCCAGGCAGTCCCGAAGCATTCCGCGCCGAAAACGAGCTAAAAATTATCAAATAGTCTCTCTTTCCAAGGATGGAACAAGTGACCCTAAAACCTCTGAAGTTGATCTTGCTTTTAGCGCTGAGTCTGCAAACCCAGGCTTTCGCGCAATCCGCAGACCCTGATTTTAAAACTGAAGAATACTTCCACAACATTTACAAGAAATACAATCAACAGCCCACTTCACCGGAAGCTTGGGAAAAAGCGCTCTCGAATCGTAAGGCAAGCACTTACACTATTCAGAACAAGGACACCTTGTGGGATGTCAGTCAGACGTTTTTCGGAGATTCGAATTATTGGCCGAAAGTTTGGTCGTACAACACCGAAGGCATTCAAAATCCGCACGAAATTAATCCAAAGCAAGCGATCCGCTTTTATGCCGGCAGTTTCGAAGAGCCGCCAACGGTGGGACTTGCGGGATTAGATGCAGCTCCAGAAGCATTGCCTGAACAAGTGATCGAAAAACGCGAAGACGGAAGTGCCGAGGCGATCAAGATTCCTCCGCCAAAAAGAAAGAGCCGACCGCTAGTCAGACACTTGCCGAACAGTATTCCGCTTTACCGATTAGGTTCGGTGAATACGCCGCCGGTTGAATTCGAAGCTGGAGCAAAGCGCCTGATCCCGATACCGAAGCGATACCTTTCGGTTTACGCGGCCGATGCCGAAGTGGCGAATATTGGCGAAGTGGTCGAAACCGAAATTGCTAACATGACTTCGGCAAGTGATTTTCAGTACATTACGGTCAGGCTCCCGAACCTTTCAGAAAAAAACCTAGTCGCGTACGATGATCATCAAACCGTCAAAGACCCCGAAGGCGGAGCAAATGCGAAGGTGATTGAAATTCAGGGGGACATCGAAGTTCTCGAGAAAGTGAATGACGCCGAAAACGTTTATCGCGCCTTCGTACAAAAAACAGTGAACCCCGTCAAAGTGGGTGCAAAGCTGATGCCGGGTCGTATGAATATGTTTGATGTGACGTCCGCCGCACCGAGCACTTCCGTCCACGCAAGAATCATTGGTGGTGAGTCAGAAAAATATCAAAAGATTTTTGGCGACGACGAATTTATTTTCCTAAGCGCCGGCGCGAAGGAGGGCTTGCAAGTCGGATCGACATTGCAGGTCTACATGAACGAGCGGGTTCGCAAACCTAAAACGCAGACGCACGTGAACGATCGAATCATCGGGATCGTCAAAGTTGTAAAATTGGCGGACCACTTCGCGACAGCATTTGTTATAAAAACTGAAACGGACTTAGTCATCGGTGACTACGTCGGCGGCGCGGTAAAAACCGCGAGCGCTTCCGGTGCAGCCGCCGAAGTCGATAGCGAACTTAAAGAATCCGAAGGCACTACGCCGACAGACAGTTTGATGACGGATCCCGCGCTGAACGGGGATGCACCGGCAGCAGATCCACCCGGCGACAGTGGCACCCAATCGGACGGGGATTTAGCTCTGTAATCGTCAGGCAATCTCTAGGTATTTTTTAAACATCAAAGTCATCTCGTCGACTAGCACCGGATCATTCACCAGATCCGGTGAACCTAGGACCGCGTTGTTCATAATGCTGAGGAACGCCGTTACTGTAATGTAGGCCACTTTATCGGGATCGCGTCCCGCCGCAATCGTTGGCAAATTTGCGCGAACAAAATCGGAAAAAATCTTTCTCGATTGAGTCAGGTAATCTTGATCGGTCAGGTAAAGACGGACTGCTTGAAGCGAAGAGCGTAATTCTGGTTTCAAACGGTAAATCTCAAATCCTATTTCGATCATCTTCGGAATTCGCTCCTGCACCGGGAGATTTTCAAACGGGCGCATGCTTTCAAAGAAAAACTGACGATCGTCTTCTATAAGCTGTTTGATTAATGCTGAAACCACGGACTCTTTATTTCCGAAAAACTGGTACAGGGAGCCAATGCTGACGCCGGCTTCAACCGCGATCTTGTCTGTCGTGACCGCGAAGTATCCTTCGCGAGCGATGACTTTCGCGCAGGCTTCAAGAATACTCGAGACCGTTTGCTTCGAGCGCTTTTGGGTTGGCGACTTTACTTGGATTTTTGTTTTTGGTTTTCTTTCAGACATCATTCCGAAGTTATACAAAGAATCCGATAGATATTCATATATGTTTAATCACGAGAGCGTTTTTTTGTCTAACGGCACTATTTGGAACGTGCTTCGGATATCTCCGTCCGTAGGATGTTCCGCTGCGCGCGCCGCCTGATGCCTATCAAGTTCCGAGGGAATCGCGGCCTTTGCAGTTGTTTCGATTCATGAATTATATAGCGCTTCTTTCGACCATTCAAAAAAACTTCAATTTGATCATGAACCGGCCGCATCTTTGCGAAAGCATTCTGCCATTTAAGCCTCCCTTCGAGGAGCTCTGCCGTTACCTCCGTGAACAGGAGGCGCCGTTTTTCAGGCGTCTCTGGGGGGATAAATCCGAATTTCCGGCGCTCATCGAAAATCTTAAAACTCAGGCGACTCACGGAATTCGTTTTACCTTTCCGGGGGAAGAGCACTATCCAAGCAGCTTTGTGGGAATGCCCGGCGCCCCGATATTGATTTCGTTTCGCGGACACGCCAGCTGGAAATCCGTGCGCGCTATCGCCGTCGTCGGAAGTCGCGATATTTCACGGCTCTCTAACTTGTGGATGGAAGATTCCTTTGCGGATTTTCTGCGGGAGCACCATCCGCTCATCGTGAGTGGTGGGGCTCGGGGAGTAGACCAACTGGCGCATCAATTAGCGCTTCGCAATCAGTGTCCGACGGTCGCGATCATTCCTTCGGGCCTCGGTAACATTTATCCTCAGGCTCTCGGACTGTTGCAGTCGAAGATTATCGATGGCGGGGGCTGCTTGCTGAGCGAGTATGCTTACGACCAGCAGATGTGGAAGCAACACTTTCACGATCGGAATCGTTTGATTGCAGGCCTTGGGCAAATGACTTTATTGGTTGAAGCCCGCAGGCGGAGTGGAAGTTTGATCACAGCGCAGCGAACTTTGGAGCTCGGCAAAACTGTTTTAGTCGTACCGGGTCATCCTTGCGAGGCTTCTCATCTTGGAAACTTAGATTTGTTGTCCGATGGGGCGACTCCGGTTCGAGATGCGCACGATCTGAGCATGCATTTCACGGACGACATCTCTATGCCGCGCACAGCTGGTTCTATGGCTAGTACGATGTGCTTGTTTTAAAATCTACTGGTAGTGGTGTCGTTCGGGGGCGCCTCATTGTCTAAAAAAAATGAAAAATAATGAAAAAAGCCTTTGAAAAATGGCCCCCTTTCCTCTTAACATTAGATCCAAGGGAGGGGCGATGTGGTCAAGGATGACCGTGGTGGTAAGGATGCTACTGCATCGCTCGTTTTTTCAGCGACGCCCCTCGAGATAAGTT
>JACMRP010000279.1 GCA_014376325.1 Pseudobdellovibrionaceae bacterium | reverse complement strand
TAATTTTATCACCAGGTCTTACCGGATTTTTTATTCGAAAATCCTGAATCTTCGAAATTTTCTCGGAGTTCGGCGATATTTGCGAAAGCAAAAACTGACTTATATCTATGATCGCGACGGCGGGCAAAACCGCCTGCTCAGGAAAATGTCCCAAATAGTAGGACCACGTTGCCGACGCGGTCATTTCTGCTTCCCATTGCGACTCGGATATTTGAATGGTTTTGTAAGTACCTTGCAGTTCGCGCTCAAGTTCGATCATCCTCTGAAATTAACCCGAGGGAGCACGTCGTGTATATCGTAAATTACGCGTGCACGACCGCGGCGGGTCCTGATGTCGGCTCCTTGCTAGACGCCCTCTCACAGGGCCGGGACACTTCGCAACCGATGTGGGCCGGCGGACGAGCTTGTTTCATTGACGGACAAATCGAAAAAACCGAGTCCCACGAAGAAATTTTCAACCGATGGCTCAAGATCTTGTGGTCTAAAATGAATGTCGACTTTGGAAACGACCGAGTGGCTTTGGTGTTTGCCAGCACGAAAGGCTACATCGAAGATTACGTCTGGCACTCGGACGAACAAGAAATACGGAAGCACGACGATCCCTATTCGAAAACTTCGCAAAGTTTTTGCGATTCGCACCCAGAAGTTTCGTGGAGTGTGGTTTGTAATATCAGCAACGCTTGTTGTTCCTCTCACGTAGCGTTCGAATATGTTCAGGATCTTTTTTCACAAAATCGTGCCGACAGTGCCGTCGTGATTGGTGCGGATTTAGTAGGACCTTTCATTTACAAAGGATTCAACGCCTTAAAAGTTATTTCGCCAACGACGAATCGACCTTTTTCTGCGGATCGCGAAGGACTTCAATTAGGCGAAGCTGTCACGATGATCGCCTTTTCGGCAAAGCCGAAAGCCGGAGGTGATTTAGAAATCCTGAATGTCGCGAGCGATACCGAAGGATCTTCGATCACGAGACCTTCTATCAATGGTGCGGGACTTGTTCGCGCAATTCAGAAAATGCAGGACGCCACCCCGCTCAATCCGGATCTTGTTATCGCGCACGGCACCGGCACCAAGTTTAATGACTTTGCAGAAGACATGGCGCTGCGAAGATTTTTAGGAAACCTAGACCTTCTTAATGTTCCGGTGACGAACACCAAATGGAGCATCGGACATACGCTCGGCGCCAGCGGATCGGTCGACCTGATCGCCGCCTGCGAAATCTTAAAAACACAAAAGGTTTTTTGCATCGCGAACACAAATAACAAAGACCCCGAGTTTCAGATGAATTACCTCACAACCGAAAATTCGGTTTCTCCGCCAAGCAAGATTGGGCAGATATTAATAACTTCTCTCGGCTTTGGTGGCGTGCACGCTGCACTCGCGGTGGGATTGCGAAAGGATCCGGCATGATACTTTGGATCGACGTAAAAAACAGAGCTGAACCCGCTTGGAGTTTAAAAATCGATCGCTGGTACCAGTTAGATGAAGTCGCGTTCGCGTTTTGCGAAGCGCTTCATCAGTGGAATTACCTGAAGGATATCGCTCGTCCCGAAGTTATTTTTTTAGCGCTTCCGGGAGCTTCGAATTTGGCTGACTTTGATTTCGCGAATGGCGGCGCAACCAGTCCCTCAAAATTTGTTTACACTTTACCGAATATTTGCGCCTCCGTCATTTTTCAGTTGCTCGGTCATAACGGAAAGATATTTTGCGTCACGCAAGGTGATTCCACTCTTGAATTCGCCCGGGCAGAGGCGGCCGCTGCCGCAGATGCCGGACACATCGCTTGGGTTTTTTCAAGCACGCCGGAGCTCAATGAAAACCGGCGCCAGGTGATTTTCGAAAGTTTCATCGGCTAAACTCTTGAGAGCGCCTGGGCCCATCGATCCAAGCGGACTTTTCGCTCTTTTGCCTTCATTTCGACTTTAAAATTTTGATCGGCCTTCCAGATTTTGCGTATGTCGTCCGTGCTGTACCAGAACCCGATCCCGAGTCCTGCAAGGTAGGCCGCACCGATGGCCGTGCTTTCGACGATTTGTGGTCGCACGACCTCGGTCATCGAATAATCCGCTTGAAGTTGCATGAGCAAATTATTCGCCGAAGCGCCGCCATCAACCTTGATGCTTTTGAGTTTTTTGCCGAGATCCTGTTGCATGACCGTTAGGATATCCACGTTCTGCAGGGCCATAGCTTCTAGAGTTGCGCGCGCGACGTGCGCTTTAGTGCTTCCTCGAGTCAGGCCACAGATGACGCCACGGGCGTCGGGATTCCAGTGCGGAGCGCCCAGGCCCGTGAGCGCAGGCACAAACTCAACGCCCTCACTGCTTTCGACGGATGCCGCGAGCTGCTCGACCTCCGCGCTCTGCTGAAAGAACTGAAGTCCGTCACGAAGCCACTGAACGGCAGCGCCGCAATTGAAGGCGCCGCCTTCCAGAGCGTAAACTATTTTTTGATCGCGCAACTTCCAAGCAATCGTCGTCAATAGTTTCGCTTTCGAGTGCACCGCTTTGTTTCCGGTGTTTAGCAGAATAAAACTACCAGTTCCGAAAGTGCACTTCACGTCCCCGATATCAAAACAGGTTTGACCGAAGAGCGCCGCTTGTTGATCGCCCGCGATTCCAGAAATCGGGATCCCGTCAGGCAGAAACCCAAGACCTTTCGTCTTACCGAATTCGCCACTTGAGGGAGCGATCTCTGGCATCAGACTTTGCGGGACGTCGAAAAGTTTCAGAAGCTCATCGTCCCACCATCCGTCATGGATGTTCATCAGCATGGTGCGGGAAGCATTGCTGACATCGGTTTTATGAGTTTCGCCGCCCGTCAGTCGCCACAGCAAGAAGCTATCGATGGTTCCTGCAGCGAGTTCGCCCTTGCGTGCGCGCTCTCGAACTCCTGGAACGTTCTTTAATATCCACTGAATTTTAGATCCAGAAAAATAGGGATCGACAACCAAGCCCGTCTTTTTTTGAATCATTTTTTCTTTTTTGTTCTTTTTTAATTTTTCACAAGTGTCCTGCGTACGGCGGCATTGCCAGACGATCGCGTTGTAAACCGGCTTGCCGGTTTTGCGGTCCCAGAGTACGACAGTTTCACGTTGGTTGGCGATACCGATCGCGGCAATCTTCGATCCTTCTATCCGCGTCTGTTCGAGCGTTCTTTTTAAAGTGTTCAACGTCGTTTTCCAGATGGCTTCGGGATCGTGTTCGACCCAGCCCGGCTTCGGAAATATTTGCGGAAAGTCTTCGCTGTTTTGGCTGACAAGGCCCCCCGCCTGGTTGACTATGGCGGTGCGTGTGCTAGTTGTACCTTGATCGATTGCGATGATGTAACGAGACATAAACCTACTCCTGGAATTCTTTCATCATGATAAATTTTTTG
Source organism: Pseudobdellovibrionaceae bacterium (assembly GCA_014376325.1). The sequence continues at coordinate 1,234 of JACMRP010000279.1, read as the reverse complement.
GGTAAACCCAATGAAAAACTGTTCAATCTTAAAAATTTAGATCGAGATGTCTTAATTTACCGCGTGCTACCGCGCCTACTTATGGAACTCATCCGGAAGTACTTTCGCTTACGAATTGAAGGCATTGAAAATGTTCCGCGCAAAGGTGCCGGCATCATTATCCCGAACCACTCGGGCTATATGGGCATCGACGCGGCCCTGCTTGCGCACGTGATCACGCAGAACGCGAAACGCGTTCCCCGCGTGCTGACCCATCACTTTTGGTTCCTGACGAAAACGACGGCGCTGCCCGCACAGAAGATGGGCTTTACGGAAGCAACTTATAAAAACGGTGTCGATGAACTTAAGAAAAGAAATTTGATCGTCGTATTTCCAGAAGGCGAAGCCGGCAATTTCAAACCGACCCAGAACGCTTACGAACTTCAGGAGTTTCGTCGAGGATTCGTTCGCATGGCATTAGAGACGGGAGCCCCGATTATTCCGACGTTGATTATTGGCGCCGAAGAGAGTCAGATCAATCTCAGCAATTTAAAATTCACAAAATTTTTAAAAGGTCTCGTCATTCCGCTTCCGCTAAATATTATCCCGCTCCCTGTGAAATGGAAGATCATCTTTTTGCCGGCTATTAAACTTCCGTACTCTGCTAAATCACTTAATGATGCAAAATTGGTCCGCGAGATTGCGGAAGAACTTCAAGAAAAGATGCAAAACGCGATGCACGAAGAACTTAAAAAAAGAAAATCTATTTTTTAGGCACTGGTCCTAGACTCATTCGCTTTTCACGAAATAGGGCTCCTTGCCTAGACAATAAAACATCACTCGAAATCTAATGATGCCATGGAAACCAACATCGGTGTGACATCTACGAACTTCGAAGCAAAATCAAATGTACTTAAAGCTGCCTTGTCTTTATTTAACGAGCAAGGAAGCCGAAACTTTTATCGAACTAGTTTGGATTGTGGCAGCTTTTGCTCCCGTGCACATCTGTGCTCGCAGAGACGTTTCAAAATTTGATATCATTAAGGATGTGAATCATTACGTTGTAAATTATCTGTATCCTTATCATACGGAAAAAGGCCACCGTGTCCTTGATTTTTACCTCGAATAATTTTAGAAGCGATTCGCGTCTAATACCTTCATATCCACGAATGGTATTTTGCCTTCGACAAGGTCCGCGACAAGTAGTCCGGTGCCGGTTCCGCTTTGCAGGCCGAGCATTTGGTGGCCCACCGCC
>JACMRP010000044.1 GCA_014376325.1 Pseudobdellovibrionaceae bacterium | reverse complement strand
GAAAATTATCAGCACGAAGACGGAAGCATCATGATCCCGAAGGCACTTCAAAACTACATGGGTGGCCGTAAAGAGATTCGTAAATAAACTCTGCGTCAACGCAACAACTGCTTGAATAGGCTGCTTAAAACCCATAAAACGGTCGACGGAGAGCTGGTAGAGCGGTTGAATACACCAGTCTTGAAAACTGGCAGCCCTTCGCGGGGCTCGAGGGTTCGAATCCCTCGCTCTCCGCCATTTGGCACCTGCCACATGGCACCCCTCGCGGTCTTTCTACCAGGACCGCAGAGACATTTTGATAAGCAAAACCAGATTCTGACTCTTGATACTTTAAGCTTGGTATTTTGCGGACTTCCCTTATTGTTCGCACTCCCCGCGGCCACGAAGTTTGACGAAGACTTCATTCACGTCGAAAATTACGCCTTACTATTATGAGAACTGCACCAAAATTGAACTCGGGCAAAGCCCCGAAGATGACACATGCGTTGCGAGCGAAACTGTCAGCGTTCCGTGGAACTCATTTGAGTATACTTTCGAAATGGCAGGTGCCGTTCTGATAGTTGCTTGCGTGGAAGGTGAAGCGCAGAATCCTTCCTCAGTTCCAAAATCAGAAAAACAAGCAGAACATTTCGTTCGAAAAAACCTGAACGTATTGCTTAAATAATAAATTAGCTCGGCGTAGCGTCGCCGTTACGATAGTTAATCGACGGCGCTTTCAATCTATAACCTTCACCGGTGACGGTTTCGATTTTAGCCTGGGCTTGCGACATCTTTTTACGTAGATGCGCAATGTGAGTATCCACCGTTCGGTCCGTGATATTTGTTGAATCACCCCAGATACTTTCAATCAAATAGTCCCTCGCAAAAACACGCTCGGGGGACTTCATAAGTTTCGTCAGTAATTTAAACTCGAGTCTTGTTAGTTGGAGCTCTTGGACTTTAGATTCGGTTTCGACCGTCACTTTTTGGCGGGCCAAATCTAGTTTCATGTTTCCGATTTGCACGACTTCTTGTTCATTGGTCTCTTCGTTTTGTTTTCTTAACTTAGCGTCCACGCGCGCGCGGAGTTCGGCCTGATGGAAAGGTTTGTTGATATAATCATCAACGCCCATCGCGAAGGCCATGACCTTGCTCGACACCTCGGTTTGTCCGGAAAGTACAAACAACGGCGTCTTACCAAGATTTAAGGATTGGTCTGAGTTTTTTTCGGCGAGGTAGCGAAGGCCATCTCCATCCGGAAGATTTAAATCTAACAAAATAAGATCAAAGTGCTTCTGAGACAATGCTGACTCAGCATCTTTTAAGGTCGTTACGTGAGTTAAGTTGTAAGCTTTTAAAGTCGAGCGCACCATGATGGCGGTCTCGGGGTTATCTTCTATATAAAGAATTTCTTTCATCTAGAAAACCTTCCGGGTCAAAATATGTACTAACCTTAGGCTAAGTCATGTACCGGTGGATTTCTACACCTATAAACACTTTTTTTTATGTCACCTTGCTTCGGTGTTAAATCGCAGTCAAATTCTAGTGCGTGCTGATTATTTTGTTCCAAGAGGACCGCATACTTGATTGACTAGAATCTTTGGAGGACCCGTGAAATCTGAATATATGAAAAGAGCGATTCAACTATCGGCAGAAAATATGCGTGCCGGTGCCGGTGGCCCGTTTGGCGCAGTCATCGTGAAAAACGGTCAAATCGTGGGTGAAGGATTTAACCAGGTGACCTCCACAAATGATCCCACCGCTCATGCCGAAGTTGTCGCGATTCGCAATGCTTGCCGGGGCCTGAACAGTTTTGATTTATCGGGTGCCGAAATTTATGCAAGCTGTGAGCCCTGTCCGATGTGCTTGGCCGCCATTTACTGGGCAAGAATAGATAAAATTTATTTTGCAAACACTCGTCAGGATGCTGCCGCGATCGATTTTGACGATGACTTTTTATATCAAGAAATCCCGAAACCGATCAGCCAACGAAAAATTCCGACGGTTCAATGCATGCACGACGAAGCTATTCCGGTATTCAAGGAATGGAAATCAAAGGTCGATAAAGTCTCGTACTAGAGATTTGGAGATTCATATTTCTGATCGGAAACGAGCGGCAGCAATATTGTAAAACGAGTCCCCTTACCGTGAACGCTAGACACTTCAATCGTCCCGTTCATAAGCTCGACAAGTTTTTTAGAAATCGCGAGGCCCAAGCCAGTTCCGCCATGACTGCGGGCAATCCCGGAATTCTCTTGCGTGAACGGACTGAAGATTTTTGGCAAATACTCTTCCGTAATTCCGACGCCAGTGTCGATGACTTCCCAAGTGCAGAATCCCGGGCGCGCCGAGATATCAAAGCGAACGGTGATCTCTCCTGAATCGGTAAATTTAACGGCATTCGAAATCAAATTCGTCAGGATCTGTTTTAGTCGATGAGAATCGCCGTATAAATGAACCGGCAGTTTGGTGCCCACATCGATAACGAAACGAATGTTTTTCTTCTGGCAAGGAATTCTGAAGACGGTTTCTAAGTAGTCGGGAATTTCCTTAGATTTATAATGATGGGGGTCTACGAGAAGTTGGCCCTGATCCATTTTGGTGAAATCTAGTAAGTCGTTCAGAACTTTCAGCAACGAATCCGAGCACTGCTTGATGATGTCTAAGTACTCTCTTTGCTCTTCGTTGACTGGAGAATCCTTTAAAATGTCCGTAAATCCAATAATCCCATTGAGCGGTGTCCTGATCTCGTGACTGACGACCGAAAAGAATTGAGTGCGACGCTGTGATTGGTTTTCGGCCTCTAGCTTTGATTGAAGGTATTGAAATTGCGAATCGGCGACGATGCGCATTTCTTTCAGAGCACGTCGGCAAGTAATAAACAAACAGGTCGTTTCGAATGAAACCCACGCAGCATGCACGAGCCATTTATTTTCGACACCGATGGCTGTTCCGTAAATGGACAACGGAAAATAAATCCCTCTTAAAAAATGGTCGGCGACTGTAAAAAGCGAAGCCGTTAACAGAACCGTCCAATCGCGGTAGCTCGCAAGAATAGCGAGCGAAACAAAAACGTGAATATGCGCCTCCGGTCTTCCGCCCATCAAATGGATGAAGAGTGCCGAAAAAGACATTTGCCCGATAGCGATAATATGACGGCCAATAGTGCTACCTGGCTTTTCGAAGGCAAAGTAAAGCGGCAGAGTACAAATCAATCCACCAAATACGAAAGCGTGCAAAACGTAAGACTTATCTGGTGATAGAAAGACGGCGCAGAGCACGGACAGGGCCCACTGCTCCAGCAGCAACAATCCGAGTTCATGATCTACTCGTTTTGAGAGATTTTCTCGGTAGTCTTTAAAAATTCGTGCAACATCCATGTGTCTGAATTTTCCTTAAGGAACAAGGCT
>JACMRP010000278.1 GCA_014376325.1 Pseudobdellovibrionaceae bacterium | reverse complement strand
TCAGTTTTTTTTGCTGGATTTGCCATTTTCTCTTTCCCATAAAAGTTGCGGATCAAAATACGCGGATGCGAGCATCGTAAAAATTACCACCATCGCAAACAATAACGAGCCCAATCCGGGTTCGACATGCGTCCACGGGCCTAACTTCATAATGGCGACTAACACCGCAAGCAAGAATATATCAAGCATCGACCAGCGACCGATAGCTTCTACGATGGTGTAAAGTCTGGTTTTAAATCTTGAGTGCTGATGGTTGTTCGCCGTGAGCGCAAGATAAAATAAAATAATCAACTTAAAGAAAGGGATGATCAGGCTGGCAAGCAGAACAATCAAGGCGATTGGCCAAGAGCCTGCATTGTTAAGCTCTACGATGCCGCCCCAGATGGTTGAGCTGTGGCGGTTGCCGTAAAGTTCGATCGTCATGAATGGGTAAATATTTGCGGGAATGTAGAACACCAAAGCGGTAAGTGAAAATGCAAGACTCCACATAGCGGACTTAGGTTCGGCCCTATGGTTGTGATGACCACATCTTTCACAGTGAATATCTTCTTCAAAACCATTGTTCATTTCAATGGCATGAGAGCATTCGCGACAAATCAAGTAACTAGTTTCTGAACTGCTCTCAGCCATAATTTTAATCTATCTCTCTACGACTCGACCGGTTTTGCCCACGGCCGCACCGGTGATGATCCGGCGATTAGCAAGTGGCGCCCTCGCGCTTTTTGATTTCGTGGCACCTTTAAAAGCAGATTTAGCAGAAGGTTTTGCAGCCTCTTTCAGATTCATTTTGCGATGACCCGGGCTATGGGCGATGTCGTCGGCTTCAACATTCAAAAATTCTGATTCTGCTGGCTGTGCGCTTTTAGCAACTTTAGAAACGCGCTTTTTTGCCCGCTTAGGTGCGGCTTTTTTACCCGCTCCCTGAACGATCTTTTTCACCAAAGTTTTAACGACCGCGGTAGCAGAGATTACTTTTGATTTCATAAAATTTCCCTTCGTCGGAGTATAGTATCAGCAATAGTTATACCACTATTTTGTTCATCAACAATAATACGGTTTCGTAACAGCGAATCTTAATTTTTTTTCTTTTCGACTTTTTTCTCTTCCTGAACGATGTAACGAATGCCTAAAACCATTCCGTACTGATCTGACTTTTCGTCCTTCTTTGGAGTCGCCGAAAGCGAATACCTGGCCTCTAAAATAAGGGCAAATTTTTCGTCGGTCCAGAGCTCTCCTTGAAGGGCGCCATCAAAGCCGTATTCAGTCCTGTCGCGGGCTGAAGTATCGGCAGTTTGCGATATACCGCCGTCGTCATGAACAACTTCTTTTTCGCCCATGGGATATGCTGAATAGAGCGCCAGCGATGAGGACAAATAGGGCGTCAGCCACCAGCGATAGCCCATTGTAATATGGATTGTTTGAATCTTCTCGGCGAGCATTTTGCCGCCGATATCCCTCACGAAAATTTGGGGAGTATAAATCATAGCGATTTCTAAAGCGCCATGGTCACTGATGTCACCAACCGCGACGAGTTCCATTCCGCCTAAGTAACCAGTTTGTCCCATTGTTGGCGCGCCCTGGAAATTTGTTTGGTTGATGTACGGACCGAGTGTGGCCGAAACTCTTCCTTCTTCTGGCGTGTAACAAAATGCCGTAACGCTAAAGAAGTAAATTGTGAAAAAAAGGATACTCTTAAAGTTTTCCATGGGTGAAGATTAAGTTCGATGGTAGAGAAAATTCAATGAAAATCGTAACAATGTTTGCCAAGAATCTTATGACCGCCTTTCTGATCTGCGGATTTATTTCCGTTTCGAAAGTGGCATGGGCGGATGAAGATCCGAAGGCTCCACCCGATGCTCAACCCGAAGAGCAGACCTGGGAGCAGTGGTTTATTCGAAGCAATGTTGCCGCTTCCAAGTGGTTCGACGGTGCCGCGGAAGGTTTGGATATTTTTTTAGTCGGTAAGAAATTAACTACGAAAAAAAATGAGTCCTTTTTTAGAATTGAAAACGCGACGACCGCCTCTGAAGGTCAAAGCATCAATAACAGCAGCAGCTTTGTCGTTAATCCGCGGCTTCCGAATCTTGAAGAATACTGGCATCTGAAGTTCACGACCTACGATGAACAGCAAGAGGGTCGTAACGCGAAGAACGACTATTTAAGGCAAAATGAGCGCACGCGGAATTACGGAGCATCCGTTGGATTGTTTAAAAAACTCGGCAGCGTCCGGACAGCGTTTCAACCGAGGGTCGAGATTGCAAATCCGTTGCGGGTGTCACATTCGCTGACTTTCGAAAGCGTCGCCGAATCTAAGAACTACTACATCAATCCAAAAATCGAGTTTTACGCGAATGCGGGTAAGGGTACCGGGATCTTTCAGGCATTGAATTTTAACTTCTACCTTTCGAAGATATATACTCTCACGCTTATCAACCAGGGCGATTACCAAGATTTTCTGCACCTCTACACCGTGACGAACGGTATTTCCGTCGGGCAATCGCTCAATGAACGTACGGCGTTGGCCTATAACCTTTTTTTCGTAACGATGAATAAACCATCGTACATTCTAGAAAATTACAATTTTTCGATCGCTTGCAGTCAGCTAGTTTATAAGCGGGTACTGGATTTTGCGATCATTCCCAATGTGGATTTTGCTTACGGCAATGGTTTTAAGCCGCTGGCAGGGCTAACGGTCGCCTTTAACTTAAATTTTTAAAACTTAATTTTTTTGAAAAAGGCCGAATATTTCGTGTCCACGATTGTGTTTGGGTGACAATCGAAGCCAGTTAAAATGATGGTAAGCGCTGACGAAATACGTTAGCCAAGGATACTTTTTAGAAACGTACGATACCTTATAGATCTCTTCCACCGAGGCGAGCGAATGGTGCTTTGCTGGAGGTCTTGTTAGAAACTCAGAAGTTTTAGTGCCCCTGGCCGGAGTTAACCAGCGATCCGCAAATTTACGACCCTTACCCTTCAGGGCGTCTTTAAAGCGATAAGTGTAATAACTTAGCTGACGAAAGCCCTGACCTTGAAGATACGACTCAAGAGAATGACCTTCAAAATAGTTCACGTGATTGATCAGTAACTCTGATTTCTTTTTTTGGGTCTTCCAGAGCACAAAATGACCCCAAACATCTTCGTAACCATTGGGCGTGATAAAATGAAAATAGCCTTTTGGTGTTAGGAGTCTTTTCAAGTTATCGGTCATCGTTTGAAGATCGTTCACGTGCTCAATAACGTCGCGAGCGACAATCAAATCAAACAGGGTTTCTGATTTTAATTCTGGGCTATCAGGTGAACCAAGGATGGTGCGATAACCATGTACTTCACGACAGGCTTTAAGAACTTCTTCGACAATATCTAGAACGGTAATTTCAATATTCGGAAAAACGAACTTTAGGCCCTGCAAAAAAAAGCCATCTCCGGGTCCGCATTCCAGAACTTGTTTAGGTTGAATATTCAGGTGAATTAACGATCGACCGAACAGTACTCCACGACGAAAATTCCGCAGCCGGTTGCGGCCTTGCTCACGTTGAGAGATGCCGTAAGATTCACGGATATAGTAGGCGAGGCAGCCTTCAGAGGTGGCTGCAGGAGTCAGCTTCGGATCTAACTGAATGTGCAAGCAATCCTGGCACTGAACTAGTTCCGAAGTCTGAAGATCCCAAAAATCAACTTTGGAAACAACGAAGCCCTGTTCGCTTTCACATAACGAACACTTTTCAAGTCGTCGTCGAGGTTCGAGAGAGGCTTCGGCGGAAATGTAATGTTTTGTATTATTGATCATCGTTTTTTGAACATAAACCAAGCTTAATCGACAAAGCAAAGACATTTTCCCGTTCTGAGAAATTACGCCGAATCCTTTTATACGACCTTGTTTCTGCTATAATGGAATACAAACATTCCTCGAGGTTCCGTTGATTCATCTCTGGTACTGGTTCCGGCGGCGGACACCACAGACATTTAAGCCCGTTATTTTAGTCACCGGTTGCAGCACCGGATTGGGGCTGGCCGTCGCAGAAATGCTTTACGCTTTGCCTAGATATCGCGTCATCATTACGGCGCGCAAAAACTCACTCGCGGGACTTCAAGCAAAGTTTAAAGAAGACGATCGTTTTTGGATTCGTGAGCTAGATGTAACCTCCGAATCGAATCGAGCTTCTCTGGTTAAAGAAATCGAGAGTAAGTGGCAGGCGGTAAATATTCTGGTGAATAATGCAGGAATTAGTTTTCGTGCAGTGGTCGAACACATGACCGAAAAAGACGAATTTTTGCAGATGAGTACTAACTATCTTGGACCCGTAAACCTTATCCGTCAGGTCATGCCGGCTATGCGACAGCTCGGTAGAGGAAAAATTATTAACATCTCTTCTGTGAGTGGAATGCTCGCGATGCCGACGATGTCGTCGTACAGCGCTTCTAAATACGCACTCGAAGGCATGAGCGAGGCCCTCTGGTACGAAGCTAAGCCGCTCGGAATTAATGTCAGCTTAATCCAACCGGGATTCATTAAATCAAATTCCTTTAAAAATGTCTATTACACGGAGTTATCGAAACCAGAAAATGTTGCAGGCAAAGTTTATTCTGACTATTACGAAAACATGACCCCATTCGTTGAGCGCCTGATGTCGATGAGCCTCACGCGACCGGAAACTCTGGCAAATTTAATTTTAAAAGTGATTCAAACGGAAAATCCACCACTTTGGATACCGGCCACCCTGGACGCTGCCGTGTTCTATTATCTGAGAAGGTGGGTGCCTAGACGTTGGCTGTTGCCGATGTTATTTGCGTTCCTACCGAACTCAAAAAGCTGGAGCCAAAAGTATACGAACCGCCGGAATGATAAGTAGCGCAGTTTTTAATTTAAAAAATATTGTGAAGAAATCGAGATCTTTTCTCCTTGCCATTATCACCGCTTATTGTGGTTTCACAGAATATACTATCAAAGTATTTAGCGGCCCTAATGCGGCTGAAACTTCTTAAAGGAGATAACTATGCAACCGATCCATTCAACGACGGGCCACAGTCCGGCAAAAGAGAGAAAAGTAGCCCGAGCCCTTTACATCACGATCGCCATTGCGGCCATCGCCGGTCTTGCGATGTTTTTTATTATAGGAAGAAGCCGTACTGATATGAATCCCTACAAGACAGACGATATGAACACATCTGCCCCCGATAGCGCTCCGGGTGCCACCGAAAAGCCAGGAACGGTTCCTGACCCATCGGCTCCGAATCAGGATCGATAGAATTTAGATTGGAATTAGACTAAGCAGCGTCGGTGTTTAACTGACGCTGCTTTTCTTCGTAGTCATCAATAAGCTCGTTCAGATAATTCTGCGCGTGATACTTGGAAATCGCGGGAACGGATTCTTTTTGAACATGCATATGAGTAATGCCCTGACTCTTCAAACGATCCAGCTGCTTAGTATAGAAGACTCCGCCTTTTGGCGTGTACAGAATAAATTTGTTATTATTTTCAAGATGCATAAACAGATCAAATTCGACTTTGCGGTCACCCTGCAAGTCATTGATTTTGAGCTTCATCATTTCAGGGTGCGCCGATTCTTCGAATCGGGGTGCGACCGGGTTTCGTGGGAAGAATGCCATCGATATTTCGTTGCCTTGGTGAACCGTCGTTTTCAAGAAGTCTGCGTATTCTAGTGCCCACGGCTCGAAAGCAACCGGCTTCAAGGTGATGCTGAGGGTTTCATGCTCCGAAACTTCTTCTCCGTTTTCTTTTAGAAAACTAAAAAGAGAGGTTTGGATTTTACCGATCAAGCGAGCATCGATCGGCTGATTTTTGCCCAATGCCGCAACTAAGTAGCCAGAAAATCTAGGCGAATCGACAAAGATACAAGTTGGAGTCGAAGTCTCTTCAATTTTGTGCACAACATTACCGTCCAGGATATCGACATTTCCGATAAGTGACTTGTGCGTACCCCGCGCTATCAGGGAATCGTTTGCATCGCTGAGTTTACGAAGCTCTTCCATACGTCCGTCACGGATATCTTCCGGACGTCGGTGATAGACCGTGCCGAATCCATTTTTGATGGGGGTCTTCCCAGAAACGAAGATGCTTGAAACAGACTCCTCTTCTTCTTTCATGCGTCTTAAAAATTGCAGATCGCTTTGTAAGTCATCATTCTTTACCTTCAATTTAGAAAGCGTATCTAAATCTTTGGTGTACTTGTTTACGCAGCGTTCGACCGCAGGCCCCGTCACCGGTGCGTAGATTTTGTAGTCGGTTGGAGAAGCTGTCAGCGTATTGAAGGACATCGCAGAGGTAGATTCTGCAAACGAAATCACCGCGACTTTGTATTTCTCGCTGATAAGTTTTGGCAGCATAGGTATTTTTTTATTCGCGTGATCGATACTAATTAGGACGTAGCTGTGTTTTTTCGAAACAACCTGCATCAACGCTTCTTTTAAATCGGCCGTCGAATAGATTTCCCAGCCGCGATTGCGCAGGAATGTCTCCGTAGCGGTTAGGCTCGAAGCTCTTGATTTTAAAATAAGCATCGTTTTCGGGAGCTCGGCTCCGGAATTGTTCATAACATCTTAACGGCACAATTCTGGATTAATTCCAGTGAGTTCCCTAGATCTACGGCCATATTTGTCGAATATTGATCATAATTCCCCGAACTCTCGGGATATTTGTCCCAGACTTTTCGCCCGATAATGCTCAAATGCCATATGACAGCGATCGCTTGCGCACGTGTTTTGCTTTTTAGGCCAGCATGAAATACTCAGACGTCCTTATTGAAGACCACGAAGCCCTCCGAAAATTGATGAAGCAGATCAAGTCAGCACGCTTGTCGCCCAAAAAAAAGGCGATTGCCTATGATTTGTTTGTCGACCTTTTAGAGTCCCACACAAAAGCTGAAGAGCAGTCATTGTACCGCATCCGTAAAGAAAATAATTGGCTCCGTCCAGATATTCTAGAGGGTTTGCAAGAACATCGAATTGCCGATGAACTTTTGGAAAAAATCAAACGCACCAAAAATCCTGATTTGCAGGAAGCTAAAAAGAAGGTCCTCTGCGACTACGTGGAACATCATCTTAAAGAAGAAGAAGAGGATCTGTTCCCGCACTTTGAAAAGACGATTTCAAAACATCAGTCTCAGGAACTGCAGGATCTGTACTTGCAGATTCGACTAGAAACGCAGATGAATCCGACCGATCTAAGTCACGGCGCGCTTTGATATCTTAGCTAAAGAAAGTAAGGATCATCTGATGAAAATGTTGAATTTGTTTATTTTAATTCTTACCTCGATTCTTTTGACGTCCTGCCAAAGCGCGATCAACAAAGCGGCCCGGGAAACTAAATATTCCGCGTACGAATTGGTCGGAGTGCAAAAGCGCGACCTGTTTAAAAGAGAAGTTAAAAATGTAAAAGAAGATCAGGAAGACGCAGGAAAATCTTTCAAGGACGCTTTAGACAGGCTTAAAGAAGTTTATGCCATTGACGGCGGCAACCTAGAGAAAAAATACCGCTCATTAAACTCTTCCTACGAAGATGCAGAAAAGGACGCGAACGATGTTCACGTCCGTGTAGCAAAGATTGAAACCGTTGCTCAGGATCTATTCGAAGAGTGGCGCAAAGAAATCACGCAAATCGAAACGCCTTCGCTACGTCAGAAAAGTTCAGCCAGCCTGGATGACACTCAAAAAAAGTACCGCACCTTTTACGCTTCCCTCAAAAAGTCTGAAGCTAAGATGGGGCCCGTTCTGAAAAAATTCAAAGATCAGGTTTTGTATTTGAAACACAACCTCAACGCGCAAGCGATTACCGGTCTTGAAGGCGAATCTGCCAAAATTGAAGGCGACATCGAGTCTCTGATCACGGATATGAACACGTCGATTGCCCAGGCCGAAGACTTCATAAAAACGATGTAAACTCGCTATTGGTCCAGTACACGGGCGGGCACTCCCTCAGTTAGACTCTCGTTACGGAGGTCCCTGTTGGACGTTGAAACTTACCTCAAAAACCGCAAGAAGTTACAAAATGAAAAGCCAATCTACAGAGAGTTGTGCACAAACTGCCTGCAACCGCAGTTCGGTTGTTACTGCGCTCACGTACAGCGGTTCGACTCTAATATTGATTTCGTCGTATTGATTCATCCCATTGAAGTAAAGCGTCGGATCGCAACGGGTAGAATGGCCAGCCTGACGTTAGAAAATTCGCAATTAATTATGGGACAAGACTACACCAACGACGACGCGGTAAATGCGATCTTAGCTGATCCGAATCGTCATCCGGTGATTTTGTATCCGGGAAGACTCTCGAAAGATATTTCTCCACTGTCCAATGAAGCAAAACAAAATCTGTTTCCCAAAGGCAAAAGGCTCACAATTTTTGTGATAGATGGAACTTGGCACACGGCCAGAAAAACGATGTACCATAGCGAGAACCTAAAATTGGTACCAAGGATTTGCTTTTCGCCAGAAAAGCCGTCTAATTTTCGAGTGCGTAAGCAGCCCCATCCGGCTTGCGTCTCGACAATCGAAGCTATCCATAACACGATAGAACTCATCGGCGAAACCCAGGGATTCGATATCTCCACTCGTGAACACGACAAACTGACTTACGTATTCGACAAGATGGTCGAATTGCAGTTGCACTTCATCAGCCGCTCAGAAAATAACGTCCGCTATCGAAGAAGAAAAGAACCAGCGACCGGTACTTGCTAATCGCGGACTAGTTGCATATCGACTTCTTTGGCTCGCATGACAATTTGCACGAGGATGTCTTCGTTCACTGCGCCCGGTTGGACAAGAATTATATCTTGTTCTTTTATGACCGCGATTGTCGGGATCGACATGATTTCGAAGGCGCTCGATAGCTCTTGCTCTAAGTCAGTATTTACTTTTACGAATTTTACATCGGGATGTTTTTCGGCTACGGCCTCGAAAATGGGACCAAATCTTTTGCACGGCCCACACCAAGGGGCCCAAAAATCGAAAATCACAATTTGATTATTTTCGATCGTTTCTTTTATCGTTTGACGTGTAATCTCGGTGACGATCATGGGGCACCTCTCTAGTAATAGAAAAATGCTATCAGGATTTCGCCTTGATTGCCAAATACTCTTCGTAGGTAATGTGATTGTCGTATACCACGGTCTGATCAATTTCGATGACCCGGTTCGCAACGGTTTGAATCAGTTCATGATCGTGAGACGTAAATATCACGGTCCCTTTGAAGCGCTTTAGACCGTCGTTCACCGCGGAAATACTTTCTAAATCTAAGTGATTCGTGGGTCCGTCTAACAACAGGATATTCGCTCCAGACAACATCATTTTAGAGAACATGCAGCGAACTTTTTCACCACCCGACAGGACCGTCGGCTTTTTCAGAGCATCGTCACCACTGAAAAGCATTTTTCCTAAAAATCCGCGTAAAAAGGATTCATCTTTATCGTCTGAGTACTGCCGAAGCCATTCGACGAGACTGCCTTCGTCGCCTTGAAAATATTTAGAATTATCTGTCGGAAAGTAACTGCGAATCGTGGTGACTCCCCATTGAACGGTTCCTGATTCGGCAGGGACGTCGCCGGCCAAAATATCTAACAACAAAGTTTTCGCGAGATCGTTGCGACCTAACAAGACAACTTTATCGCCCTTACGAAGATTGAAGTTGATGTTCTTTAACAAAACTTCGCCTTCAAAACTTTTGTTCACTTTTTCGACGGAAACAATGTCGTTTCCAATTTCACGCTTCGGCTCAAAACCGATGAATGGCTGTTTGCGCGTAGAGGCGGGCAGATCATTGAACACCAATTTTTCCAACTGCTTCTGACGCGATGACGCTTGGCTAGATTTAGAGGCGTTTGCGCTGAAGCGGGCGATGAAGCTTTTTAATTCCTCTGCCTTGTCTGAGCTCTTTTTATTTTGATCAGATAATAATCGCTGACGAAGCTCACTGGCCTCACGCCAGAAATCGTAATTGCCCGAGTACGTTGTTACTTTTCCGAAATCGATGTCCGCGATGTGAGTGCAAACTTTATTTAAAAAATGGCGATCGTGGGAAATGACGATCACCGTGTTTTGAAAGTTGAAAAGAAAGTTTTCCAACCATTGGATGGCGTAGATATCTAAATGATTCGTCGGTTCATCGAGCAACAATATTCCGGGCTGTCCGAATAAGGCCTGCGCGAGCAAAACCTTCACCTTTTCGCCGGACGTAAGCTCTTTCATAAGTTTGGTATGCATTCCTTCTGGAATGTTTAAACCGGCAAGCATGACGCCCGCTTCAGATTCGGCTTCCCAGCCATTCAGCTCAGCGAATTCGTTTTCTAGTTCAGAGGCACGTTCACCGTCAGCTTCCGAAAAATCTGGCTTAGCGTAGAGAGCGTCTTTCTCTTCCATTATTTTGAAAAGGCGTTCGTTACCCATTAAAACAGTTTTCAAGACGGTCAGTTCATCGTAGGCAAAATGATCTTGTTTCAGTACCGACAATCGCATATCGGGCGCGATAAAAACTTCGCCGGTGTTTGGTTCCATTTCTTTCGAAAGCACTTTAAAAAATGTCGTTTTTCCGGCCCCGTTTGCTCCGATAAGCCCGTAGCAGTTTCCTGGAGTGAACTTAACATTCACGTCCTCGAAAAGTTTTTTTCCACCGAAACGAAGGCTGACATTGGATGTGCTAATCATGATGAAAACGTATGTACGCGGGTTCGGC
>JACMRP010000277.1 GCA_014376325.1 Pseudobdellovibrionaceae bacterium | reverse complement strand
CTCGCAATTCAGATCCACCAAAGCTTACTGACCTACGGCAGTCACTTGAAATTAAAACACGCGGTCGTCTACGGCGGTGTCGGGCAGGGCAATCAGGCACGGGATTTATCAAACGGTGTTGATGTCTTGGTAGCGACTCCGGGCCGATTGATGGATCTACATTCGCAGCAGTTATTGAGTCTGCATAAAGTGGAAACTTTTGTCCTCGATGAAGCAGACCGAATGCTCGACATGGGGTTTATCCAAGACATTCAACGGATACTTCCGCTGCTGCCTAAGAAGCGGCATAATTTATTTTTCTCTGCCACCATGGCGCACGATGTGCAGAAGTTAGCGTCCGGAATTTTAGAAAATCCAAAAAAAGTGGAAGTAACTCCGCAGGCAACGACCGCCGAAAAGATTAACCAATCCGTGATGTTCGTAGAGAAATCCAAAAAGCTAGAGCTGCTGGTGCATCTGCTTCAGGATCCTACGTTCACTCGTGTCCTGGTATTTATGTCGATGAAACACGGTGCAAACCGCGTTGTCGATAAGCTCGTCAAACACGGAATCAGTGCCGCCGGAATACACGGGGACAAATCTCAAGGGGCTAGGCAGCGTGCGCTCGAAGAATTTCGCGAAGGCAAAGTGCGAGTTTTGGTCGCGACCGACATTGCGGCCCGCGGTCTCGACATTGACGGGATTTCTCACGTAATTAATTACGAACTGCCTCACGTGGCCGAAACTTACGTTCACCGCATTGGCAGAACGGCCCGCGCCGGAGCCGAAGGTAAGTCTATCGCATTCTGTACCGCGGAAGAAAAGTCATACTTATTCGCAATCGAAAAGACAACCCGTCAGCAGATCACGGTCGTCACTGATCAACCTTACCACTCTGCCGAAAGTCAAAGCGCGCCGGTCATGAGTGTCGGCCAGGCAAAGGCCGCCATCGAAAAACGCATCCACGCGGCCCAAGCTTCTGGTCGCGCAACGGCGGCCGCAGCAGGAACGGGCCAGGCGGCGCGTTCGGGCGCGGGCAGAGCTCCACGGACCGAGGCCGAAAGTGCTGACGCCAGCGGTCCCCGGTCTGATACAAGAGGCGGTCCCCGCCGACACCGGTCGACGGACGCGGAACCGCAAAAGCGCACGAGCTTTTTTAATAAGAAAAAATTCGGGTTCAAGAATAAGCCATGAGGAATATTACGACGCTCAATATTTATCCGGTGAAGTCCTGTCAGGCCCAGACACTTAAAGAATTCAACGTTCTGTTGGAGGGGCCTGAAGGCGATCGACAGTGGATGGTGGTCGATGACGATAGCGAATTTCTGACCCAACGGAAATACCCGAAGCTTGCGACTATTCAAGTGAACTGGAGCGATGCTGGGTTAAGCCTCGGTGTCGGCAAACAGTTCTTCGTCGTACCAAGAGAAAATAAATTCTTAAGAAAAATCTCCGCGACAATCTGGGGCAGTACCGTCGAAGTTGCTCTCGAACCCGATTTAGTTTCACAGGCCGTGTCGCAGTTCTTGGGTATTTCGTGCCGACTTGTTCGAAGCGGGCCTTTTACGGTGCGCGATCCGATGGTGCGCTTCCCAGACAGTTTGCCCGTACTGCTCTTGAATACAAAATCGCTCGAAGATTTGAATTCTCGTCTTGAAATTCCGGTCGGTATCGATCGATTCCGGGGAAACATAATATTTGAAGGCGAAGCGGGCTATGAAGAAGACACGTGGAATCGCATCCGTATCGGTGAAGTAACTTTCTCTAAGCCGAAAAAAGCGGGTCGATGCTCGATCGTCACCATTGATCAAAAATCCGGAGAGGCCCGCGGGCCAGAGCCGCTAAAAACTCTTGCCGGTTATCGACGCGAAGGCAAACAGGTCAATTTCGGGGTGCTGTGGGTGCCAGAGAACAACGGACGGGTCCGTGCTGGCGATACGGTCAACGTCCTCAGTTAGTTTTTTCAAAAATAATTGATTCCGGCTTCTAATTAGTTATTCTAATTGCATGAAAATTAACTCTGCCCAGCTTGATGCGTTTTACACCGTCGCCAGATTACTGAATTTTACTCGCGCGGCTGAGTCCTTGCACGTCACGCAGTCGGCGTTGTCCCAAAGGGTCGCGAAATTGGAAGAAGATCTAGAGGTCACGCTTTTTATCCGTGATCGGTCTTCCATTCGTTTGACCGAAGCGGGTGAACAGGTCATGCGCTTCTGTCAGCTGAGCGATTCGGCGGAGGGCGATCTGCTATCGCGACTGAAGGGGACTCGCGAACAGCTTGGGGGCTCTTTGCGTGTCGGCGGATTCTCTTCGGTGAATCGATCCTTAGTGGTGCCGGCGCTTAAAAAATTAATGCACAAAAATGTTCAGCTCGCGCTGCACTTGATGACGCGCGAAATAGCGGAACTCGATGAACTATTAAGACGGTCGGAAGTGGATTATATCCTAACGGTGCGAAAATCAGAGTCGCCGGACATTCGCAATATTTTTTTGGGCTTTGAAGAAAACGTTTTGGTGCGTTCTCGCAAGCACGGCCAAACTGAAATTTTTTTGGATCACGACGAAAACGATCCCACAACGCGCAGCTATTTTGCGCAGAATAAAATCACGATGAAGGCCGCGAACATGCGGTACCTCGACGACGTCTACGGTTTGATCGACGGCGTGAAAGAAGGTTTCGGGAAAGCGGTGTTACCTTTGCATTTGATCGAAGACGAACGCGATCTCGAAATCGTGGACCCAAAACGAATCCTGCGAGTCCCGGTCTATCTCCAATTCTACGTCCAACCATTCTACAGAGCGGTGCATACCCCCTTCGTCGAATCCATCCAAACTCATTTCCAAGACTCCCTCCGCCAAAAATAGTACCAGGTCACTTTTCCGGAAAAGAACCAGGTCGCTTTTCCTCACGGCGTGTTGGTGTGGTTGATGTGGCGGTTTTAGAAGCCGTTCAGGAAATCTTGGAGTTGTCCCTTTTCCTCGTCAGAAAGGGAAAATCCAGGGGGTGGCATGAGTTCGTTTCTTGTCATAAACTGGATAGCCAGCGAATTTTGCCGAGTCAGCTCGCCGCGACTCCACCAGGCGTTTTCGTTGTGGCATTTTGCGCAAGTTTTTATTTTTAGCGTCTCGTTATCTAGAGGAGCACGGTGACGGAACGGAGTTAGTAAGTTCCCGTCGACTGCCAACTGTTCGGGATTTTCTTTGATCCTTCCGTAAGTTTTAATTCTCAAATTCCACGCCAGAAGTTTTATTTTCTCGATTGGCGTGATCGCTAATGCCCCAAGTGGATCTGGCCGAATGGCGCGAGGACCGTTGCTGTGGCATAAAAAACAAGAAACGCGAAAGGGCCTTTTTTGCAGAAGGAGGCTATCCTGCCACTCTAACTTTCCTGGAGGGAGCTGAAGAAACAGGGCCGTTCGCGGCGTCGATTTTTTATCAACGATGATCGCGAGCCGATCCCACTTATCAAGGGGAGCATTCGGACCGTCATGACTTTGGTTCATCATCCAGATGTCTCCATCGCCGTCCCGAATCCAGCGAATTTGGTTGAAGACGGGATTGCCATCTTTGGTTCTAGATTCGTGCGATTGAATCGAAACCGCGGGGCTGGTGGCTAGACCCGTGGCAATCAACGCAAGAACAATCAAACTAGTGGCAGTTAAAATTGATTTGCTGAGTTTTGTCATTGCTTACAAACTTCGCGTGAATTGATTTAAACGAGCCGCCGCCGTCACAAGACCCACGTCCGCAGCCGCCGCCTCGAGTGATCATGGTGGTTTCGCTGATCGAGAGTTGCCCGCCGCCAAGTTCGTACTGATAAATATCAGTATTGAAACCCAACTTAGTTTCGGTAAGCCAAGCCGAGTTGCCTCCGAAATCAAGGCCCGCGCTGATCTGGGTGATGACGGCCTGGGACTCGTTATCCGGATTTTGTTTCGTTACTAGCTGGAAGGCTTTCTTGTCCTCGGAGGCGCAGTCGTAGGTCGACCCTGGAACTTGTGCTTGGACCTCAGCCACAAGCAGCAGGGTCAGTAATAGGGGGAACGTTTTCATAATAGTCCTTTCGTTGACGGATAATTCTGTTGTTCTGTAAGTACGCTCAAATCGTGCCTTCGTAAAATTAATGGATTTAATCATTGCATTAATATTACTAATGACAGGTTAGAGTTGTTTCGCGTCCGCACCGCGGAACGCTCCGACCGCAATCCGGATTCTGAACTCTCGCAATCGGCTCGAGCACTGCGCTAAGCTCGCAAATAGGAACTGGCACGGCTTGCAATACCTTCCATCATCCGCACGCTTATGTGGCGGCAAAATTAAGGAGATCACAGATGAAGTTGCTCTGTTTTTTTGGCATCACGCTCGGTTTTCATTCGGCATTTGCCGTTCCGATGTTTGGCGAAACAGCCGGAACGATTCAGGATGGAATAATCACCCTGTACCGCGATCATGCAAATCCCAATAAGGTTTATTTCTTTCCGAACTCGACGAGATTTTCAAAAGACAGCGCCGGCATTCCTCTTTTTAATTTCGTTTACTGGAATATCACCGACGAAACGAAAGCGGGTGCGTATTTTTCGATGACGACGAGGCTTGCTTCGGACGTGGATCAGAAGGCGGCCCTGGATGCCTATATCCAGCGAAATCCGCAGGTCGAAGTGGCGGTGTTGCCGGTAAAGTCCTCTTCGGTCGGGCTTCAGACTACGGTAAAGGATGCGGCTCCGCTTGCCGATCTGTTCAAAGAATTTAATTTTGCGACCGTTGCCGGGCGCGCGGAAGACGAAATCGGCGTCAACGCCGTGATGACTCCGCTAGGCGCGAAAGCATTCAAAGCGATGCTGCTAAAAACGCCGGGCGGCGGCATG
>JACMRP010000276.1 GCA_014376325.1 Pseudobdellovibrionaceae bacterium | reverse complement strand
CGTCACCAATGCGGATTTTAACACTTTGCCTTCAGATAATGCGGGCGGAAGGACTCCGATCATGAAAGAAAGCGTGGGTGCGATATCGACCACCTCCGCCTTTTCGGCGTACAGGCCAGGCTTGACCCCGTGGCCAGAAAACAGAATTGGGACCGTGCGATCGTAGCCGTAGCCTGTAATATGAGTCGCGACGTTCTTCGAAGAGTTTACGTAGAAAGGTTTCGGAATCCCGATCACGTGTCCGCTGCGACCGCGATAGTATGTTTTATCGGCCTGCCTTCCGAATTGCCCCGGCGGCAGTTTGCGAGATTCGTATTCGTCCAAGGTAAAAGCCTGAGCGAAGCGGGGATCTTTTAATAGGTAGTTTTTTATTTCAGATTGAATTTTGGCAAAACCGCATTTTGATTCGTCGGCCGAAGCTTCGTCGATAAAGAAATTAAACTCCATCGTCGCATTGATCCAGTTTCCGTTCTTCGGTTTGCCGCAAAGTTTCGTCAACGAATCTTCGAAACTAGACTGTAAATCCTTTTCGCTAATGTTGCCCGAATCAATCCCGGTGTTCATTAAATATTCGGCGGATGGCGAAACGCCGTGGTCACCGGTCAAAACAAAAGTGACGTTCTTTAAGCCGCCCGGTACGACTGCCGCGATGGTCTTGCGGAGACTGGCGATTGCCTTATCTTCTCCTAAGGTCATGACCTCCATTTGTGGGGAGTTCGCGCCGTGTTTATGCCCAGCGAAATCGTGACTAGAAAAACTAACGGAAAATATATCAACGCCTTTGCCCTGTCCAAGTTTCAGTTCGCGAACCGTCGTTTCGGCAGCCTTTAAAGTTATTTCAGTGCCGCACGTGGTGCTCAGATCACACTTTGCAAGAAGCGGATCCGCATTCATTTTATCGGTCCACAGTGGCAGGGGATTCGTTTTCAAATAATATTTACTCGAAGTCCATTTTTTGCTCTCGTCATCGAACCACATCACAGAATCGGCACGGTGTCCGCCCATCAAAATAGCGGCGCGATCCTTCAGTGCAAGCGAGACCATTCGACCTTGAAGGCCCGCATTTTTAACTTCATCGCCGACCGTGGTGCCAACAAAATTGCGCGGTGACCTACCGAACTCGGCATCTTCAACGCAGTAGACGGATTTCTTTTTTGTAACATCGTACCAGTCGTTCAACGGAATTCCCATTTGGTAAGGGTACGAACCCGAAAGCACGGTCGCGTGACCGGGGCCGGTCATAGAGTGCAAAATATCGTACTCACCATACGGAAAATACGCGCCTTGGTTCATCAGCCCACGAAAACCATCTTTGACAAACTTATCGCCGAACCGAGAAAGATAGTCTCCACGAAACTGATCAATCACGATCAGGACAACCAGCTTCGGTCGCGCCGCCGGCCAGGGTGCCGCAGCGGCGGTCGACAAACTCAAAACGAAGCCAACGGCCGCAACCAGCGATAGAAATAAATTTTGTATTTTCATAGCGTCACGCTAGGGTCTTAGCGGTGGGATGGTCAAGTCAGGAATCTATTTTCCGGAGCTAGAAAGCGCGCGCGTTTTTGAGCCGGGTGGGCCGACGGTGACCTCTTTTGATATTGCTAAAATGCTGTCTGCGTAATCGCGGCTGTTGTTGTACTTCATCAGCGCATTGACTTTACTGTCGTCCGCACTTGCTTGCCAGCCGTGCTTCGCAAGATAGTTAGCAACACTGTAGATCGCGTCTTCGACGGTTTGCAGATCCGGCGCGGTGTCATCAATCGACTGAGCGTATTCTAAGTAGCTTGAAGGGATAAACTGCGGCAAACCGAACGCTCCGGCGTAAGATCCGCGAAGCGTGATCATGTCCAAATTTTTATTTTTACGGGCCGCCGCGAGTGCAATCAGTTGTTCTTTGGCCCAATCCGATTTGCGCTGGGTCCGAACCGCCATCAATTTTCGAAGCGCTTTGGGCGTGTATTCATTTTCGTTTTTGTTTTTTACGAGCGCTAGCTTCGTGAGCGGCTGCTTATTTTTTTTGAGATTTGCTTGAAGCAAGTGCATATAGACACTGAGCGTATGAAAGCTTCCCATGTCTTCGCCATGACGGGTCTCGATCCACAGCAGGGACGAAATAACTTCGGGTGAAACGTTGTAGGTCGATTCGACAGAACGGAAGATGTCGCGGTTTTCGTTGATAAAATTGCCGGCTTCGCGGATGGCTTTTGGCGTCACCAAGTTCATGTGTTGGCCGGGCGGATTCAGAAATCCTAACAAATTTAACGTCAGCGTCTTTTCGAAGCTTTCCGGCTCGTAACTTTTCATTGCTTCATTGACGAAACTTTTTGAAAGTCCCATTTTCGTGAGTTCTTTTCTAACCCAAGTTTTGTCGGCTTTCATTAATGGCGCTTTTATTTTTTTTGCGAATGCGGGGCTCGCGACCATCACCAAAATAAAAATCAAAAAGAGGAATCTGTATTGCATTAAAACCTTCATCTTTAAGATCATATTTCGAAAGCGTGGGTTCATGGTGCGATATTCAGAAAACCCGTCCATGGTCGGGACGCTGCAACTTTTGTGAACAATTTGCTTATTGACCCGGATCGTCGTTCATACAAAACTTGGGGTCTCAGGGAGGTCCTAATGGATTTAGAGAACGCGCCAGTAATCAGCATGGCTGATCCGGTTCAAGAACTTCAACGACTCAATGCCTTTATCGGCACCTGGCACGGTCAGGGAATCTCCCGCGACCCAAAAACACAAAAAATGATCGCCATGAAATCGGTCGAAACTTTCAAATGGGTTCCCGGTGGACACTTTATCGAACACCGTTGGGACTGGAGCATGGGCAGCGATAAGTTTCGCGGTCTAGAGGTCATCGGTTACAACGCAGATCAATCCAATTTCTTCGCGAATCTATATGATGATCAAGGTCACTTCGTGACATACAAGGTGATCGAACACGGTGGTATCTGGACCTACACGGGCGAAAAGCAGAGGGCCCTGCTCGAAGTTTCTAGCGACGGACGAACGATCCGCGACCGCTGGGAATCCACCGAAAATCAAATCGACTGGATCCCACTCTGCGATGTCATCTGGACAAGAATCATTAATTCCTAAAATTAATGTTATTTGCGATTTCGCGGATCAACAAGGTTCGGCTTTCGCGGAGCCGCTTTTTTGATGTCCGCGACTTTCGGAGAAACGGTTTTCTTATTCGCCGTGCCGGTCGCTGAGCCGGGAACGGTTGTAGTGATCTCTGCTTTCGGTGCTTTCGGTCTAGCAACCCGCGGTTTGGCCTTTTCGAAAGTTTCCACGTCGGCGAAACGGATGAGCGAAACCTTGTTCACTTCAAAAACCTTCAAACCGTCCTTTGCGACCGCTTTGATGACGCCGGTGTAGCCGTAATGACCCAAGTTTTCGCCGGTAATTCGATATTTAATGGGCTTATAGCTTTTTGCTTTTAAAAGCACGTTCACTTCATCCATTTTGTTAGAGCCAAGATCTATTTCCAATACTTTCAGAACGTCCGCAATTTTCATAATTTTCTTTCGCTGTCGTCAGCCGTTGTTATCGAAATAGATCCACTAGAAATGGTTTCACCCTCTTCGTTCTGAGCGCGAAACTTAAGCGCGCAGTGCAGACCAGGATTAAATTCACCAGGTTTCAAAGAAACCGTTAGTTTGCAGGTCGAACGGGGGGCCAACGGAGAAAAACAACCGCTCGCAAGTTTTACCGGTGCTTTACAACCGTTAGAAATAATGGGTTGCAGAGTACTAGTGCCAACATTGCTGAGTCGGACGGTTTTTTCGATGACGGAACTAGGGGATGATGCCGCAGATTTATTTTCGAGCACTAAGGTTTGTTCGTTTGCCACAACCTGTGCCCAAACGGACGACGAAAATAAAATGACGGCCATCCACATAGTGTACCCCATAGCTTATTCTATATAAGAAGCAATAGCTTAACGGCTGACACAAGCGTGGCAACACTAAAAATCAAATAATGGAACTTCTAACGTCTAAATACGCAGACTCAGAGAGCAAGTGATTCAAAAAATAACCAAAGTTAAGGGCTATCGGTTTCAGATACAGTCATGTCAAGGATTCCCGGTTCTGCAAATTCGGGACAATCTTGTTTGGCCGCGTGTACTTCAACCCCCATCCCTCCAGACTTGCGCGTTCCGGCGGCTTACAACCGCGGAGATCATACTCTGAACGAAACTGATATTTTAAAAGCGGCTTCATCTTCTGCGTTGAAGGTCGATAAAGCACGCGTCATAACGGATAATGACGCTTCTTTCGACAGCAAAATCGAAGCAATTAAAAGTGCGAAATCGGGCGAAACGATTCGTTTGTCTTATTATATTTATTCGGACGATCATTCATCGTCGGTGTTTAGCGAAGAGCTCTTAAAAGCGGCGAATCGCGGATTGAAAGTTCGACTGATGGTCGACTTCTTGACGAACTATAATCTTTTAGACTTGTTTACTTTGTTGGAAGGCGAAAGCAAAGGTCGCATTCAAGTTAAGCTTTACGGACGCCCGAGCGCGATCATTCTGCGCGACGCGATTTATTTGACACAACCATGCCCCGAGACGAACGGTAAGATCGTCGCGAATACTTGCTCCGACTACAAATGGAAAAACCTGAAGACGGATTCTCCAGATTATTTTGCGAAAATGTTCCTGAGCGGACTGTACGGCAAATCGGCTGCGGCACTTCAGACCGCGATCTTTAACGGGCAGCAGATCGACGTTGCATCCTATAAAAACGGCCTAGCAACGTCAGAACAAGATCAGAAAGATCTAAAAGAATTTTTCAAACTTCTTTATGACTCAAAAGCGCATGGTAATGTTCAGTCGAAGATCAAAGTTGCCATCGCGATGCAAATGTACGCGGCGAAGTTGAACCCAATCTCAAATGAAATCTACGGACGGCTACCGCTTCAACAAATGGGAGATGCTTCCGCAATAGAATGGGAACACATCAGCGATTATGATGAAGGGTTTGACCAAAATGATCGATGGTTCGTGGAGTTGCGGAAATGTCCACGTGACGTTCCTGACGAATTCGATCGAAACAACCGATCTTAACGTTATTAACGTTTTTGCACGTTACCAAATGATG
>JACMRP010000275.1 GCA_014376325.1 Pseudobdellovibrionaceae bacterium | reverse complement strand
CCCATCATGTAATACGCAGGACCTGCCGGGAAATCGAGGTTCGGATAAATTTTCTTTTTATCGACCATCACTTTTTCAAGCGAGTTGTACATCTTCATCCATTTTTGATCGCCGATCACATCGGCCATCACTTGCGCGTATTTCTTCATCGTCGGCACGCGGGAATCCCCAGACTTGTAAACGCGATGTCCGAAGCCCATGACTTTGCGCTTTTGCGCGAGCGCATCGATCATCCATTGCTCTGCTTTGTCCGGATCCGCGATCTCGATCATCATGTGCATGACTTGTTCGTTGGCTCCGCCGTGAAGTGGCCCCTTCAGTGCGCCGATGCCGGCCACCGTTGCGGAGTACAAATCAGACTGCGTCGATGTCACCACGCGCGCGGTAAAGGTCGAGGCGTTGAAGCTATGCTCCGCGTACAGGATTAAAGAAACGTCGAAAGCTTTCACGATTTCTTTTTGCGGGACTTTACCGAAACACATATGGAAGAAATTTTCGGCAATGCTGTATTCCGCTTTCGGCGGAATAAAATCCAAACCTTTTTTGAAACGGTAATCGGCCGCAATGCAAGTCGGGATTTTCGCGAGCAGCTGGATCGCTTTATCCATGTCGGTCGCAGGTGTCGAATCCCAAATGCGCGCGTCTTCACAACCCAAGAACGACACGGCCGTGCGGATTGAATCCATCGGGTGACACTTTGGTGGAAGATATTTAATTACGTTCAAAAGATTTTTAGAAATCTCGCGGTAAGCTTTTTCTTTTTTAGAAAAGTCCGCAAGCTGTGCCGAGTTCGGAAGCTCACCGTTGTACATGAGGTACGCGACTTCTTCGAAAGAGCAGTTTTCGGCAAGGTCCTGCACCGGGTACCCGCGATAAACCAAAGAATTGGTTTCGGCGTTTACTTTCGAAACCGATGAAGTGTCCATGACGACGCCTTCAAGGCCTTTTTTAACATTCATTTTTTCTGGTTCAGCAACGTAGTCCGGATTGATATACTCAGCCATAAATTTCCCCTTAAGGTATGGCATACCTTTTAGGCATGCACTGCGTAGAGTGCGTAGGCTAGCTTGACCTGCAAAGCGCGGTCAAGCGGCGAGGAGTCGCGGAGCCCCAAAGGGGCTGATTAAAAAACCCAAAGGGGCTGATTAAAAGCCCCAAAGGGGCTGATTAAAAAACCTGAAGCCTCGCGTAAAGACTAGAAGCCGTACAAAAGTGCCAGTGTTGTGGTCATTTCTTTGTCGGAATTCAGCCCGTCTTTGTTTTTGAAATACGCGCTCGTGACATCGGATTTGTCCTGGCGAAGTTCGAGCCGTGTCTCTAAGCCATTCCCAAGATTAAAATTATTGCTGAGGGTGATGGAGGTAATCTTCTGTTTTATTCCAATCGCCGCCGGAGTGTAGGCCGGGGTGGCGAGTGCGACGCCCGCGTCAGAATCATCGAACACTTCGTAACGGGGGCTTAAAGTGTACCATGAAGTGAAGGCATATTTCGCGTAAAGACTACATCCGCTCCACTTGCCCTTGGTTGTGCCCACCGCGAAGTCTTGTTGTCCCTGAATGACGTCAAACGCGACGGCCGCGAAAGCATTGATTTGGTAACTGCCGATCAGTTCGTGAACGGTCCTGACGCCATCTTTGTTCGTGGTTTCCGATCCGCTAATAACATTATAAATTAAACTAGCTCCATCGACCGGCACGTAGTTTAAGCTTGCGCCCCATGTAGAAGATTTATTCTGTTCGTTCGCGATGCGTCCGTCCCACGCATTCAACATGTACAACGTAGAAGTGAATTTCCCAGGGATGACGGCGTATGCGGCACCGACGCCTTCATGCCAGAACGGAATTCCGTAATTGTAAGTGTAACTTCTAGAGTATTGCCAGTTGTCCTTAGCGTGAGTGACTTCGAAACCTAAATAGGAATAAAATTTTCCCGCGGTGATCGATAAGTTTTGGGCGTTAGCGGGATTGTAAGTCAAAAAAGCCTGCGGCAAATATTTCGTCGCATCCGCATTCGCAGTCGACACCGCAGCAGTTGGGTCGATGCCCATGAGGGGCTCTAACATTTCGCCGAAGGCAAGGTCAGCGCGCAACTGAACTTCCGATACTTTCTTCTTGAACGAAATCTCTGCAAGGTTCAGTTGCATGACGGAATTGCGGGCGTCAAAAGCACGGCCGGCAGAACGGAACTGCCCGCTGTCCGCATTCTGATAATACATATCGAAATAACCGGTGGTCTCTAGCGGTGAGCCAGAGGTTGCAGCGTCTTCTGCGTGCGCAATCGCTGCGGCCATTAAAACAAAACTGACACTGATTAATCGATGAAACATAAGTTTTCTCCAGTTCGAAGTTTTACTACCAATTCGATGGAAGCTAGGCGCGCGCCGCGGATCGCGCAAATAAAAAGAATGTAAAGACTTTGCGGTTAAAAGGGTATCTGGTGTCTTTACATTTTCTTTATGTCTGGCGCCTCGCTCTTAAGGAGATCTTTATATGGGAAAAGCTAAGGTAAAAAGATGTTGAAGGAGCTTTTATGACGTTTGAGTTTGTGGTCGGTGGAATTGTTGCGGTGGCGTTGCTGGGTTACTTAACCTACGCACTTTTTAATGCTGAGAAGCTGTAGAAGGAATCGGCATGAAAACACCTGACGTCTTTCAATTTATTTTTTTCTTGGTGGTCATCACCGTGTTCACTCCGCTGCTCGGCTCGTGGATGGCCCGAGTCTTTCAAGGGCAAAAGCATTTTCTTTCGACCCCTTTGGGGTGGTTAGAAAGACTCATCTATCGAGTTTCCGGGATTAGTGAAAAAGAGGATATGAACTGGCGACAGTACGCCGTCGCACTCATGGCTTTTAGTTTCTGGGGTATATTGACGGTCTTCTTGGTCCAGATCTTTCAAGCGTCGCTGCCGATGAATCCGCAAAACTTACCCAACGTTCCGTGGCACCTAGCGCTAAACACGGCAGTGAGCTTCATCACGAACACCAACTGGCAGTCGTACGGTGGCGAAAGCACGATGAGTTACTTGACTCAGATGACGGCATTGACGGTGCATAACTTTTTAAGCGCCGCCACCGGTATCGCGGTCTTTTTGGTTTTCGCGAGAGCGATTACGCGAAAGCAAGTGGCGACCATCGGAAACTTCTGGGTGGATCTGGTCCGTTCAACGCTTTACGTGTTGCTGCCGATCGCTTTCGTTTTAGCGATATTCATGATCAGCCAAGGTGTGATCCAAAATTTCGCGACTTACGTTGAAGTCACGGGACTTGATGGAATCAAACAACTAATCGCCATGGGACCGGTCGCATCTCAGGAAGCCATCAAAGTGCTCGGCACGAACGGCGGTGGATTTTTCAACGTCAACTCGGCCCATCCTTTTGAAAATCCGACTCCGTTGACTAACTTTTTGCAAATGCTGTCGATCTTTTTAATCCCCGCAGCGCTGACTTACACCTACGGAAAAATGGTGGGTTCCGCGAAACACGGGTGGGCGGTCTTCGCCGCCATGATGACTTTGTTCGTCGTGTTCACCTTAACTTCTTATTCCGCAGAATATTCTAACAATGCGGTGTTCGCACAAAGTGCGATGATGGAAGGCAAAGAAACTAGATTCGGAGTCGGGACCAGCATTCTGTTTTCGACGATCACAACCTCCGCATCTTGCGGAGCGGTGAATGCGATGCACTCCAGCTTGTCGCCGCTGTCTGGCGGTATCGCACTGTTGAACATGATGCTTGGCGAAGTCGTCTTCGGCGGCGTTGGTGCCGGCATGTACGGCATGATTATATTTATCATTCTGACGGTCTTCTTAGCCGGCCTGATGGTGGGTCGGACGCCAGAATACTTGGGCAAAAAGATCGAAGCCTGGGACATGAAAATGGTCACGCTCGCAATTTTATTTCCGAGCGCGATCATTTTGCTCAGCACCGCAATTTCGGTCGTGACGCCGATCGGACTTTCGAGTTTAGCCAATAAGGGGCCCCACGGATTTTCGGAAGTGCTGTACGCGTTTACCTCTGCGGCGGCGAACAATGGAAGTGCGTTCGCGGGGCTTAACGGAAATACGATTTATTATAACCTCATGTTGGCGTTCGCGATGTTCATCGGTCGATTCGGAATCATCATTCCGTTCTTGGCCATCGCCGGAAATTTGGCAAAAAAGAAAATCTCGCCGCTGTCTTCAGGCACTTTTCCGACGGATAATGTTTTGTTCGTGGGACTTCTGATCGCGGTGATTTTGATCGTTGGCGCTCTGACATTCTTCCCGGCATTAACCCTGGGGCCGATCGTTGAGCATCTACTTATGTTGAAAGGAATTTCCTTTTAGGGGTTTATTATGACACAGCAAAATAAAAAAGAAATTTACTTCAATGCCCTGAAAGAGTCCTTCGTCAAACTCCAGCCAAAATTGCTCTGGACGAATCCGGTTATTTTCATCACCGAGATCGGGGCTTTTTTAACCACGGTATTTATCTTAAAAAATATCCTAACCGGAGCGCCGGTGTCCGGCTTCGAAGTGCAAATTTCGGCCTGGCTCTGGTTCACGGTGCTGTTCGCGAATTTCGCGGAAGCGGTGGCCGAAGGGCGCGGTAAAGCGCAGGCCGAGGCCCTTAAGAAAACCCGCACCGGCACGATGGCGCGACGCTTGGTGAACGGTAAAGAAGAATCGGTCTCTGCCGCGGAACTGCGAAAAGGGGACGTCGTT
>JACMRP010000274.1 GCA_014376325.1 Pseudobdellovibrionaceae bacterium | reverse complement strand
GCCCTCCGCTCGAAAACTATTAGTGCTGATTCTTAATTAAAAATTCAGTCGCTTGTCTGGCCTGACTTGCAGCTTTGAAGATGGCGGACTTATCTTGTTGTCGAATATCCGTGATTTGTACCAGGCAATATCCTGAATGTGTACCACCCTCAAAGTCATGAGCAGCGGTTAAGTTTTTGCAATTTTCACTGGTACACATTGCTTGTCAAGGTTGCCTTTCTGGCCCCGCTTTTTTCTGTAAGATTCTCCCTCCAAAACGATGTGCGAACTGCCGTGCTGAAGCTTGTCGACGACGGTGTCTAACGCAAGTTCATCATCGATGATTTCTTTCCAGTTTGATGGTATTTCTAGGTTCTAGCTAGTGGCAGAGAGGCCCTTGCACAGCCACAATGGACTCGAAGCCGCTTTGTTTTTGGGAATGCACTTCGATCTTACTGACCACCGTCCCACCGAAATCCATCGTGGCAAAAGTGGAAAAATAGTGAGTGGATTGTTCTTGATTCGAAATCAGTGTCCGGCTTTCAATGACAGAAAACCCTTGGACATTGCAGCGATTTTCAATCGCGTGACGAACTTTTTCCTGCAGCCGCGGGCTTAGCGGGGTCGCTCCGGAGAAAACCACCCTCGCTTCAGCGATACTGGCAAACAAAACGCCGATTAACAAAAGCATCTTTTTCATACAACCTCCATTGAGGCCGAATATGACAAAGTTTGCGATTCTTTACAACCCTGTAGAGCGTAGCACTCGCGCAAAAAGTTTTATTCATCTATATGTGGGCACACAATGTCCTAAGTGGCCGTAGAGTTCCCCGTGTACTCTACAGAGTCCAAGAAATCGAGTACAGGGCTTGTTTATTAGGCAATGCTGAATTACTTATCAGCTGGTTTATAGAAAGAAATGTTTTATAGGAGATTCTATGAAATTTGCTCTCATGACCTTATCTTTGATGTTTTTTGCTTCCGCGAGCTTCAAATTCAACGCATATGTTTTGGTGCTCAATTCAATCTTCGACCGGGACGCAACAGGTCTACTTTAAAATTCAAGACAGTGCCGTTGCTTCAGGCATTGGCGAGGTCACGCTCGCTAACTTGGTGAATTCAGTAGATAAGGGTAGCACCGAAAAGACTTTGAAATGGGTGCCTTTTCAACAAGCTCAAGTCCAAGCTCAAATTGCCTGGAGTCAAGTTCAAGGCCGCAAGGCGATTCAGGGAATTAAAGTTCAAATGGGACGTTCCGGTACTCTGACCGTTGCAACAACGGCATCTTTTAATCAATTCGGATCGGCTCCTGGATACGTGGTCGCAGCTGCAATGAATTTTAATTATCCAACGGGAACACCGGCGGCTTGCAGTTTTTATGAATCGCGTGGAACTAGGCCAGCCATGACTGGGTCCAACTAAGGATGCCAGGGGTCTTTTTTAAAGACTGAAGAAGTCCATGGAGAGTGAATAAATATCCTCTTCTTTAGATTTGCGAATAATGGGTTTGATCTCAGCTAAGACTTCAATCAGCTTTTCTTGAATATTGGCGACGTCTTTTTTAGAGATCGACACCACCGAAGAATAATGAAGGTTTTGTGCTTGGTCTTTTTCTAGAGACCGAATCGAGTCCACAGCGAATTAAGAAATTCAAGGCTTGTCCAGCGATGCTCATTCCTAGGCTGAGCCTTTATTCGACGTCCTGATCCCATAATATTGGACTCACTCGTGAAGGGCACCAGAATAATCAACAAGCGCGTATACTATGCTAATTTTCACTTATTGCCGGGCTTCATGGCGTGGCTTTCGACGATTTCATACTTACTAACTCTTTCAGAATTTTAACTTTGCGCCGCTTGAGCTCGCTATTATTTGGACTTGTGATCAGCAACCGGTCTGAAAAATCAT
Source organism: Pseudobdellovibrionaceae bacterium (assembly GCA_014376325.1). The sequence goes on along the minus strand of JACMRP010000274.1, from coordinate 14,675 downwards.
TGGCTTCGCTCCACATGCGTTGAGTCATGAGAAGGCTCAGAAATCGCATTGCCGGGCCCATTTGCGAGGAGCCCATCGAATAGCTTTTTCCAATTCTATAAACATCAGCCCAATCGGCCTTCAGAGTCTCGATCGACTGCTCTGCGGTTTCGGACAGTTCTGCGATGAGAGTTGCGATATACAATCGCTCGTAACCTAAATAATCGCCCAGACGATCATTGCTTAACGCGATCGGAAGTGCTTTTTCATCAATAAGAAGTTTTTTACCAAGTGCTCGACCTTCCTGGTAGAACTTAACAAACGATTTGTTTTCGACTTTCAGAATTTGAATTAAATTTTTTCGCCAGCGCAGTGAGCGCGTGCTGTCAGATTCGCTCTTAATGGCCGCTTCGAGGGCTTCCTTAAGTTTTGAATTGTCTCCGGCCTGTCTTGCAATCTCAACTTTGGCATCAAGGAATTCTGCCGGTCGGGGTGCTACCTGTTCAAGGTAAAACATCGCGGCCTTGGCATTGCCTTGGGCTAACAACCGAAGTCCAAGTCGTGACGCCGTGTTGGGGTCAAGGGGATGTTTGGCACTTAGTTCCGTTATCGTACTCGAGTCTTTTTTCAATTCGCGGACTTGGTTTTCGATCACTGCGAGAGGCTGATAGTCATTGAGGCGTACGATTTCATTTCCCTCTGAGTTTAAGATCAGCAGGACGGGTATGTGATGGACTTGATACAGTTCCCGCAAGCCTTTGTTTTCGGGCAAATCTGTGTCAATTTTTAATAGAACGAAAGAAGATGCGACTTCGCGAAAACTTTTTGTCGCGAAGACTTCTTGGTCCAAGCGAATGCAACCGGGGCACCAATCCGCAGAAAAATCCACCAAGACCAATTTTTTACTTTTCTTCGCAATTTTTACCGCATACTCAAAATTATTGAGCAGGAAGTTATGTTTATCACGAGTGATTGCTTTGGAGCGTGCCGATTCCGAAAACGACGCCGATCGAAATGCCGGAATCGATGACACGAGCAAGTCGTATTGTTGGGGATCGGCGCGCTTTTTGCCGAGGAGGTCGAACGTCTGCTCTTCGCAAAATGTCAGCGCATCATCGCAAACGTAGAGAGTTGCCACAGCTTTTTTCCAAGGGGCCGAGCTCAATTTAAATTCGATTTTGTCTGCGAGTAGGAGACGAATTGGCTGCGGCCTATCGTCGATCAAAACGGTGTTAGGAGCCTTTTCGTTGAAGTGAAAGCCTTTTAAAATTTGCGCTTGAAAAACCGAGTCTTTAATTTCGTATTTCACGGTGTTTGAACTTCGGAGGCTTGCCGATGCGTGCGCTATAGCGAGCTGCAAGAAAAATGAGTGGATCATAATAATAAGTCTCAAGAAGGGGTCTTTCATACTGAGCTTTTCGGTTTGCACATCAGCTTTCTAAATAGCGTGCAAATTTTCCCATGACAAGCCAAGTCTTTCTTGCCAACGTGAGGGTATGAAAAACTCTAGATTCAATACGTTGGTCCTGTTTAACCTTACGTTGTTCGTAGGCTATTTGGTCTTTCTGATTTTCTTCCCGGGGACGGAGCTGCGTAGCCAAAATGCGGCATATCACCTTCGACTGGCAGAGCTTCTTCAAAAGGGTGACTGGAGTTATATTTCGAAAATTTTTTTACCGCACTCGTCGATGGCTACCGGCTTTATCGATCAACATTACGCTTACCATTTTTTAATCTCATTGCTGCTGAACTTTTCCGAACCGATCTGGGCGATCAAGATTTTAACCATTTTTGGTTTAGCTTTAGGATTTGTCGGTTTAACGAAACTTTTTAAAGAACGAAACATTTTTATCGTACTTTCATTTTATATATTATTTCTTTTTGCTATTCCCGAAGTTACGCGCCGGCTCTTTTGGGAGCGGCCTCAGTTTTTAGCGATTCCTGCGCTCACGTATTTGCTTGTCCTAGTGACCCGGGAAAAGCTTCACTGGACTTTGTTGGCCGCAGTAAGTTTTTTGCTTTCGCTGATTTCTTTTGAAATTTTTGTACTGACTTGCTCGGTGGTCGTTTTGCAGGCGCTGGTATACCGGCAACGGTGGTGGGGAAGTCTTGCCGTCTTAGCTATTGCCTCATTATCATTGTTGGTGTTTCCATGGGGGACCGCAAAGCTTTTATATCTGAAAGATTTAGCCATAAATAATATATTTTATGAAAAAAATATTTCAGAATGGAAAAGTTCGGCCCGGCTTGGAGCTGTTTATTTTTCTTCGACGGTCATTCTCAGCGTTGCCTGTCTTATCGCGGTCTTCAAAGTCTACCGAAAACAATTTGATCGTCGTCTTTGCCTGTTTCTTGCGCTTGCGGTCCTTTTTTTCGGATTTTTTTCGAAAGCCGATCGTTTCGCCTACTTGTTTGTTTGGGCCGCCGTTTTGCTTGCATTGCAATTATTTCCTCGGAAAATTGAGAAAAAGTGGCTCGGCAATGTTGTTGCTTCGGCATTGTTGATGGTTTCGCTTTGGGCCTTTGCGCAGAAAAAGGACCAATTCGGAGGTGACGGAAACCGTTTAGACTTTGATCGGTTTTCTAAGTGGTATGCCAAGAGTAGCTTCTTCGGATCGCCCATTGTTAATTACAAGTGGGAATTTTGGAGTCCGCTTTTTTATATCAACTCCGACATTCGAACGGAACCGGGTTTTTCGATGTTTGTATATAAAGACCATCCGAAGCTCGTCGAAGCCTACGAAAAGATGCGAAATCAGCCAGAGCAAATAAATATTCACACTTGGCAGACATTATTCCGTGAATTGAACTCGTCTTTGTTCTTAGTTCCGAGTGGATCGAGTATTTTGAGATTGATTGGCGAGAGGAAGTTTCCATTTGCGGTTGTCTTTGCGGATCCGAACTGGACGCTATTAAAGTTTTTAGACCCCGAGAATGTTTACAAAGAGTACGAAGCTCTGAAGCCTTTGGCATACAAATGCATCGCGAAAGAGTGTCCTTACGGATTTACCTCTCGACGCGTGAATGATCATCAAATCGATCTTGTGTTTCCAATGAGCGAGGCGAGCCGATATGTTGACGTGGCGGAGCTTTCGCGTGGTTATGTTTCTTATTATCTGAATCAGGAAAAAAAATGGATTTATGCGGATTCCTTGTTCTTTGATCGAAGTTCCGTTTCTTCCGTGGGCATGTCCCTGGGGGCCACGCCCTATTGGACTTTTCCTTTTTTTAAAAATCAGCAAGGTGTTTGGAAATTGGCGCCTAAGAATCTTCTGGCAATTGACGAACATTCGTTTCTAGATAATCTTGAAGGGTTTTACCTTGGTTATTTTGCCCGCCACCAAAAGATTTTCTATAGCGAGCCGGAGCAAGCGCCTGAAACCCTCACCTCGGGCCGGCTTCGTAAGCTTTTAGGGGTGTATTCGGTTTGTCAGTTTTCTCGACTCAAAAAGACCTGTGGCCAATTGGTTTCTCAAGAGGAGTTTCGATACAATTCAAAATGGGATCTGGGAAGCTTGGCAATCTTGGGACTTATCTATCGTCATTTTGATTTGCCCATGCGCGAGACTCATTTGAAAAACATTTCCCAGCTTGTTCAAAAATCCTATGATAAATTGACGATGACTTGGCCGGGGCTTTCGGATCGGTCGGCGATGTTTGCCGTGGGAGAGGCCCTGAGTTTTTTAGCAAGCGTTCATACAAGCGAAGATCTCCCTTGGCTGAAGCCGGAGTTGCAAAAATATGCCGCTGCTTACTTTTCATCGGAAAATATATATTACGTCCGCTGGCTTTTGTCCGCCTCGTATTATTTTTATGATAAAAATCCCGCTTCGAGAGACTGGATCTGGTCCTTGGTTGAACGAACGATTTTAATTCTGAATGAAAAGAATCGTTACGCGGGCAACACGCCCAGTGATTTTTCCGGTTGTTTTATTAACACCCAGTCAAGCCCCTTCATTTTCAATGCCAATCACCACTCTGGTTTAATTTTAGAAGGGCTTTCGTATTTTTCACAGATTCCGCGGGCGCGAAATTGGCCGCAGTACGATGTGCTGGTAAAGGGCTACTTAGCCTGCACCTTGCGGCAGCAAATTCAAAAGGACAACTACGTGAAGATGGGTGCAAGCAAAGAACAAATCGGTGCAGTTCGATTAGAACCGGGAATCCCTCGCTTGCAAATCGACGTTCTCGGACACTTGGGCATCGGCGTATTTCAGTTCCTCAACGGACCCGTTCACGATTTCTAAAAACGCAATGCCTAATTTAGCTACCGAATTTATTGGCATTATCTTTGTCCGTGCCAATGATTTCATGAGTAATATTTAGTGGCTTGTTCGACGAACCCGGGCTGATGCGAATTTCGACGATGCGATACCAATATTGTTTTGGCTGGATGACGAATACGTGATTGATGCAAAGGCACTGAAACTTAAAACCAAGCGCATGCTCGCCCGGGTGGGTGGTGTGCGGTGCCGCAAAGAAATAAATGGGTTTCTCTGTGGGATTGAATGCGACCAACGCAAATTTTTTCCGTCGGTTGGGTTCGAGATTCAATTTTGAATCTTTAATTTCTGCGAACACTCCCGCTTTTTCCAAATTTGAGACGCTTTCGAATTTCCAAATCGGCAGTGTTTGTTTTGCTTCATGGATTTTGATCTGCGTAGGGAAGTTCTTGTAAGTCCAGCCAATGGTGATCTCGGCGGCCCCGCTCACTCGTGGTAGAAGAGTGCCGGTTAGGCTTACTAGCAGAATCAAAACGAGACTTTTATAGGACTTGATTCGCGGCATAGACTCCTCCATAATATTAAAGCATAACGTGCAATTTATAGTTGAAGCAATGGGGATTTTTTATGGTGGTGCACTCAACTGGTGCACTCATCTTAGCGAAGGGGCGGTAGGAATTGAAATTTCTAAATAACCCGAAAGGGTTTAGCCTTCTTGAAATTGTGATGGCCTTTGGTTTGATGGGCGGGCTTGCCCTGGTATCCACAGTTTTGTTTAAGGTCGCCACGTCTCATCAAAACTCGATGGATGGATACGTCGGCTGGAGCGTGTACCGAAATCGGTTGGAGTATTACTTCAATGATTCACGATCTGTCCAAAACACAATTGAAAATAACGCGACGATGGCGTGTCTTACCGATTCCAGCACCAACTGTTCTCCCGGAGCTACGCGAAGCTTCGAGGTTTTTAACAGCTCGACCAGCTTGGCCACGCCGACTGAGGTTGTGAAGGATTTTCGGCAGGGTGCCAACTGGGGATTCACGCTGAAAGGTCAAACGTGCGATACTTTCCCATCGGACCTTTGTGTTTTTCAGTATCGAACGACCTGGACCCCGATTTGCGGAAACGACGCAGTCAGATGTCGGACTCCATCCTATCGTTTAACCGGGGAACTTTTTTCAAGTCTAGCCAATCCGCCATTTAGACTGGATCTACTGAAAGTGGAAGTCGTCCGAAGTGCATCGGGGGAACAGTTGGCGCAAATATGCCAAAGCATTGGCGGAGAAATGGACGGAAAGGCATGCATCATGCCGCTTGGAGCAGAATGTCTTCCGAACACTTACTTCGTGGGAATCAAGCCGGATAAGAAAAAAAGATGCGTCGGGATTGCCGCTGTATCTTGCCCGCTGGGCACGGTGATAATGGCCATCGACAGCGCCGGTGAAGTCACGTGTGGGCCTGGATGTTACACGACTGCCCTGACTTGCAAATTTAATATGTGGACCGGCGTCACAAACTGCCCAATCATTACTTGGGTTTCGGGAACCGGGATCATGGGCAGCGGGGCCTACGGAGCTTCGCCGTACAGTTCGGATGGTGGAGATGGTAACTGACTAACATTCAGTGCCGGGCTCATTTGAGAGGGGATTATGTTAAAAATAAAATTTTTAGAAAACCAGGTCCGAAATTGGAATACTGAAGGATCTGCCTTTCCCGTGATCATCGCGATTGTGGCTTTTGTCGGTCTTTTTAGTTCCTACTTGGCAAGTTCGATGCTGGTGAAAGCTCCTTCCGCGAATGCCGGCATTGTTTTCGAGCGACAGGCTATCACGACTTATATGAATCAAATCGTCAGTATTGTCGAAAACGACAATTCGTGGTTGGCAAGTATCGCGGCAAATCCGAGCCTTTCGTGCCTTGCTGCCAGTGGTTTGACCTGTCCAACTGGGCCCCAGCCGATCAACTTGCTCTTAGGTCCAGGCAGCGTTTACGATTCATACAGTGGCGCTGAGGGCTTTGACAAGTTTGGAATCCCCTGTAATCTTTATTCGGCCACCGACGGAGATCCAACCTGCATTTATAAAGTGCGACTCACTTGGGAAGCAGTTTGCGCGGCCCCTCCCTGTGTTTCCGCGCGAGCGGTCGGGGACCTTTATGCAAAAACTCCTGAACAGCAATTGAGTCTTCAAGTTTTTTTTAGCTCCCGCCGAAGCCAACGGACGGACGAACTTAAAGTTTCGGCGGGTGATATGGTCTTCACGCGAAAATCAGTGTTCAATAGCGTCGGCGCTTTTTGTGAAGCGCTATCCGGAGAACTGGTGGCAGGAGGCTTGCACTGTCGCATAAAACTTCAACCTCACAACTGCCGCACCGCCGAGTCCAAGAATATGGTGGATCGGATCAGGCCAGACGGAAAAGTTATATGTAAAAATCCAACTCTTTTCGGAGCCGGGACGGATCTAGAACGGCGTTGTGGTCATGGAGTGGGATTTACGGGCCTGACGGGAGATGATTTAACATGCACTATGTTTTAATAATTAAGAAATTCAATCAACGGGGTTTTTCCTTAGTGGAGGTGCTCATCGCCACGGCACTGCTTTCTGTCGCCGGGCTGGGATTGACTCTCACGGTGGTAAATTCACTTAAAATTAAAGCGAATCAACAGGCCAATGCGGCAGTTTCTCTATTTAGAGAAAAAATTATTGCGACTGTGAACTCAACCAATGGATGGATCGAAACGATCAGCAAAAATAATATTTCCTGCCTTGCCGTCGGAACCACCGGATGCAGCGGGGTGGGTTTTGGTCAGTTCAAACTCTTTGATGGCTCTGGGGTGCAGCTTACGGGACTGACGCAGGATAATTTTGGTTTTAACAAAGACCTTACGTATTGCGATTATAATTTATCGACCTGTCCCTTTCGCTTTGTCATTGGGTGGTCGCCAATTTGTAACGATCCAACGTGCCTTGTTCCGCTGATAAAGTTTTCCGGAATTCTAGAAGTGAAGCCCGATTTTACGAAAGTTTTGGCCGATGGAATGAAATACGATTTTAGCTTTGTCCGTGGCGTCGACTTTGGCAATGCGAAGAATCAGTGTGATTCCGTCGGGGGGACCTTTGATCCCGGCACCAGCACTTGTGACCTGAATTCCGTCGCGGGCGATTGTCCGGTAGGGCAAATAGTTATTGGCTTGCAGCCCAATGGACAAATCGAATGTGGGCCCCTCTTAAATGACTCTTGCCCTGTTGGAACCTACGGAAAGGGTATCAGGACGGACGGCAAATTGATTTGCGAGCGGTTCACCACTTTAACATGTCCTCCGTACCCGCCTGGAGGTACCAATACGGCCTCGCCAGGCGGCGGTGGTGCAGACGGTGGTGGTGGAGACGGTGGTGGTGGAGACTGTGGCGACGGTGGTGGAGACTGTGGCGACGGTGCTTGAGACTGTGGCAACTAAGGGAAATAGTTGCGAGCATGAGGCCATGCCGATAGAAGTTAATACTGCGCCAATATGGGAGCGTCTTTTCGTCGTTCTTACCACTTTTTTGTTTTTTTTTGATTTTTCAAGTTATTCGCACAGGTTATCGGCGGCTGCTGACGGGCATTCGTGCTGGCCTCATTGGGAGTCCTGCAGGATATTGCCACTTCCTGAAGGATTTCCAGGTTCCTACGCTAACAGTTATTTATTCACGGTCGTCTTCGGACTTTGTCTTCTGATTTTTTGGGCCGTTTTTCGAAATAAGCCGAAAATTTATATTCCGACACTTGCAGTTCTAACGGCTTTCAAAATTTTTTATCATTACTTCTGGCAATTCACCGGGATGCAAAATTTTGAATATTTTCATCTTGTTCCGACCGTAGTTTTTTTGATCAATTCCAAAAATAGAATTTGGGGGGCGCAGGTCGCGTGGGCCCTTTGCTGCTTTTTAGCCTCGGCTGTAAAAATTAGTGAAACTTGGATTGTTGGAAGTTACTTCTCAGCCTTATCATTAGGTCTGCCCCTCATGCCCGATTTTTCCATTCCGTTCATCACTCAGCTGGTCATTCTTTTTGAGATTTTTGCAAGCTGGGCTTTGTTGACAAAGAAATACCGCCGAAACGCCTTTTGGTTATGGACGCTTTTTCATGTTTATTCTGTCGTGCTTGTGGGATTTCATTATCCGGTTCGTTGCATTGTCATGTTGTGGATTCTGTTTTTGCCACTGCTTTATCCCCAAGCATTTTCGAAGGAGTACGAGAGGAAGCCGAAGGTTTTGAATTTGGCGACGACATTATTGGCTGCTTTTCTTTTCGGAATGCAGATGCTGCCATTTTTATATTCTGAAGACGCGAGGAGCACTCTCAGATTCGAAGGTTACGGCTACAATATGTTCGACGCAAATTTTCAGTGCATTGCCAAGTTGCAGGTGAATCCCCTTCGGGGCCCACCTGAGGCACATTCTTACGTGAATCAAAATTCTCGGTTTCGCTGCAACCCGCGTTCTTTTCTGGAAAAAGCGCACCAAAGGTGTGAGGCTTCTCCGGGCAGCCGAGTCAGTTTAGAAGTCACAAAGTCGATCAACGGCGCCCCGTTTTACCGCATTGTGGATTTGCCAGATGCCTGTGGCGTTCAATTTTCTCTTTTCGGCGAAAACGAATGGATCTTGTCGAACACGGCTACCTTAATTGGCTACCCGGCTAAGAATGCCATGACGGGGACCCTGTCACAAGATCCCATCAGTCATTCTATCGTCCTTGCAGCGCCGTCCATTCATTTGAGTGAAGTTCAGCAATTCATTCAAAATAATCTGAACGTGTTCAAAATATTTTATCTTCTGATCTGGTTTGGTGTTTTCGGTTGGACTGTTTCCCGACTTTGGTACGTAGATTTCAGGAACAGATAATCTTCAAATTTCCTATCTTTATAGATATCGATGGGAGAGTTTAATTTAGAAACGAACGAAACAGGCTTGAAAAAGTACGAAGAAATCAATATTTCAAAAAAACCTTCTTTCATTATTAAAAAATTGTCTTTCGACGATCCCAAAGTTTGTTTTGTCATAAAGACGGGGACCGGATCGCTTTCTGTATTTCCCAATAGAACAATTTTTTTCCCTCGCGCCTTGGCGATCAGTTCTGGAATCGTGGCGATAAGAAATTTTTGCATCTTGCTGTTTGGAAGCTCGTCATTGAACGCAAGTTGCAAAGAGTAAGTATCTTCGTACCAGCCAGGATTTAGCAGGTAGGCATCCGGAAGATGCAAATTTCCAGAAATCCTCTTGTTGCGAGTGTCGACTAAAAAATAAGAATTTGGTGATTCTAAGTAATTTTGAAAGGTGATCATATTCTGCAAATCTTTGCGGGAGTATTTACCTTCTTTCCAATCCGATATTTTAATTTCTGGAAGCTTGCCAAATTTTCGATAGTAAATGCCGGCCAGATTTTCTGCCGTCAGGTCTAAGCTCGATCTTGAGCGAAAGTCGAAGTTTTCGGTGATGAATGCGTAGGGCTTGAAAAATTGGGGGTCCGAAGGGGCCAGATAGTGTGATCTTATCGATCCGTAAAGAAGTCCTTCTAGATATCCTTTGTCGGCGGCGGTGCCGCCCGAGGTGCTGTTGGCGAGTAAAAAAGGAGGACGATCCGTGGGGCCAAGCTTGAAGTTCTGAAATTTCTTGTTCTTGAGATTGATTTGTAAGAGAGCATTGTCCTTAAAATATTTTCCAAAAAGTTTCCTAAAAATTTCGGCGTCGGGAAGAAAGGCAGGGTACTTCTTTAAATCGATGGGGGTGACTTCGGTGATGTCGGCAGTCATCTCAAAATAGTAGCGATAGGGTAAATGGCTAACCGAATCGAAATCGCTGATCCAAAATTTCCACGGGCCACTTTTAAGGCAAGCGGCATGCGATGCGGGAATTAAAAATGAATTTTGTTCCAAACTGCGGGTAAGGCGCAAGGCCAGGGCTCGAGGCAAGTAGAATATCTGTCGTTCGGCTCGCAAGCAGAGAATATCTGTTTGCGTATTATTAGCGATGCTGACCGTAGCCGCAAGTTTTTTTGATTGGAAGGTGGGTGTCGCCACCGTTGCCGCAACCACGGGCGCCGCAGGCAAAGTTCGGGGGGTCGCAACAACGGGATTTTGCAAGGCAATTGGTGGAGCCGTCTTTCGAGACTTTATAAAAACACCAACAAGGATTACAATCACAATCCCGGCGATGATATAATTTTCTTTTGAATTCCTGCGCATAAGCTCCTCTGTTAACAACTAATTTTAGAAACTGCAGCGGGCTTTTAGCCAGATGTTTATCAGTCGATATTGCCATTAATGAAATCAGATTAGAAGACTTATGCCGGCGATGTGGACTTTCGGCTGAAAGCTGGTGAAAAACAAGTGTTGCAGGCTCGGCAAAGCGCAAATGGGGGGCAGCTAATCACTTAAAGCTAAGCATTTCAATTTCTATATCGAAGTTTCTATATCGAAGGTAGTGCGTCGGTATTAAACGCAAGTTTCTACGAAAAGTTGTTCGACTGAGAAACTTTTAAATTATCTAAGGGGCCTATTTTTCTTAAAGAGAAACTCTTTAGTTTCGATGAGATTGGGGTCCGAAATTTCGCTAAACCAGTCTGGGGAATCGATCGTAGTTAATCCCTGTAAGTAATCAACGTGTTGTTTGAGGCGGGGATAGACGAGGTAAGCGCTCATTCGATCTTTAGGTATTTGCCACCCGGTTCCGGGGATAATCAGTGCCAAGGGCAAAGTGCTGGTGCCGTTGGCCAAACTCGAAGTAGATCTTTGGATCGCCTCTATTTGGTATCTATTTTGGAGTTTATCAGTGACATCAAGAAAGAACAAATATCTGCGCAATCGCGCTAGTGGATCGGACTCAGGACTATTCTCTGAAGGCGCAACAGCGATCAAGTCGATCTCTACGATCGCCGCGAGCTCCACTGCTTTCGAAGTGTCGGGAAAAATTTCAATAATTCCAAGTGGGGAGTTGATCGCTGACTCCGTCGGAGCAGAGTGCGCCGAACTTCTTTTAATGATGCCGTTAAAAGGGCCTGTAATGGCAGGTTGATTGCCGGGGTTTAAATTAAGAAAAAATCCAGATCGATAGCCGCCCATTTTTGCTTTTGCTCGTATCAAGATGTGAACTTTCGAAAGTCCTCTAGTTGGAAGCTCTTCGGAAATTTTGATTTCAGCTATAAAATCATTGTAGTCGTAATCGGTGTCCTTGATTTTATCTTCAAAGGCCAGAGTCACCCATTGAGTTTCTGATTCTTGAAAGAATCGCAGCGCTTGCTTCTGAATCAGAATAATTAATGTAAATATTGACGTTGCCACGATGCCAACCGCCCACCAATACTTTTTGTTCATAGACCGCCCTCTGGTCAACTTTCAATAACAAGGCGAACCTCTTTGAGGGTCGATAAAAAATGATGCTATAAAAGCCTCCCCAATAGAAGGATTTTGAAACGAATTTCAAAAATTACCTGCAAATTTAACCCGGGAGGCCAACCTGATTCGTTCCCTGCCGTCGAGCGATGCATTTTTAGGCAATGTCGTTGTTTTTTCATAGGTCATTGATTGACGGTTTGTGAACCGGAAGCCTGCGCTATCCAGCCGAAGGCAATTTTATGAAGAAAATTTTATTATCACTGACCGTATTGCTTTCTACCTCAGCGGCTTTCGCTGGTTACCACACTGGATATTGCCGATACGGCGAAGAGTGCAGCGGAATTGTTTCTCAAGATCAAAGAGAAGCTCAGAGAACTTGCAGTCGCGAAGTTTTCGATAAAAAAGCTATGGCTGTTCGTCAGCAGCAAGCAGATGGTTCTGTTATCTTTATTGGTTTTGCCTGCGTCACTCCGACGCAACACTAATTCTAAATAATTAGATCGCTGAAATTATAAACCCACTCTTGCGGTAGCGACGGTGGATTTTTTTGTTAGTCCACAAATCCAAGGATGACATTGTTGAACCAATTCTTCGCTTTGGCACTTTCCACGAGATTCGGATTGGCGATGGAATTTTTCATATAGTCCGCATGAATTTGAAAGTCGGGATAGGCTTTTCGATATTCACCGCAGACTTCGGCGCTCTCCAGTTGACCGGCACGAAGAAGGCGAGGGGACGTCCCGTATCATCGATATCGTAGCGAGGAACTTTACTGTAACTGAAGGTTTCTCCATTCACGGTAAACGTTGAGGCGGGGATATAAAGCAGTGTTCGGTAACGTTTGATGGAAACGCCTTTTCTAACGCTCAATAAATTTTGTTTTCCATCGATCCCCGTAACGGTGATTCTTGCCACCATCTTCTGCTCCGCAGCCTGGCGGGTGCTTTCGAAAACAACCAAATCTGCATTCTTTGCAACTGCAGCAGAACGCATCAGTTTACCGCCAGCGAAAAGTTCATACGTGATTGAAGCGTTTCCTTTAAACATTTCTTCCGTTTTGAAAATATTTTGGTTACTAACCCAGCCATCGCGTCCGCGGACTGTTCCATCAAATGCCGAAACCAGTTTGTGAGGTAATTCACCGCCGATGCTCTTCGCGGCGTATTCGAGAATAATTTTATTAAGCTCGCCCAAACTATTGTAAGTTTCAATCACTTTGATGTTGCTCACGAAATCGTTGTAATCGGAATCTAGCGGCGCGTACTCAGCTTGGTTTTGATACTTTACAGTTGAAGTGGCTAAGTCCATCCGCTACATTTCGGCATTTTTGTGCGTGCCGCAGTCCAGATTACAAAGACCCTCGACTCCCGCAGGAATTTTGCCAACCCGGCCGGTGAGGACGGCCGTGCCACCGGTGCAGCGGTACTCATTCGAAATATCAAATATATTAAATCTGTTTCCGATGCCAATGTCACATTTGACGGTGACACGCTCTTGTTCGGGAAGCGAGGTGCGGCGGAACATGTGATTAATCGACGTAAGTGTTTATCATCTTTGGAATAACATACGGAGGGGGTGCGTTCGCTGACTTTGTGATATTCGACAGGCTCGCGATCTACATAAGGAAAGCGACACCATACAATAGATAGATGAGCAAAATCACTTCAAGTCGTCGTTATCTATCTCAAACGGCGACAGTCATTGTCGCCACGGCTTTAGCGCAATTTCTTTTTATCCAAGATGCTTAAAGTGCGAGCTAGCGAAAACTTGAAATCGGCAATCCCTTCGCTGGATTGTACGCGTGGAGATTAATTGATTACGGACAACTTCGCGTAAATACGACAACCGATGTTTCAACACCGGTAATGGTCTGCGGGATCAGCACCGCAGTTGCGGTCGTTGCGGGCACGTGCTACAATGGACTGGGTGATTTGAGTGATAACACGACATCGAATTGCTCTGCCACTTTCATCCTTTTGCAGGCTCATCTTCTTCGATTTTCTCAACGAGGCCGTGCGTGTCAGTCTCAGAGCCTGAGAAGCGCTCATCGATCGGAAGGCGCGCGATTTCTTCGTGAGTCATTTTCACAATCGCGTCTGAAGGTTTCATCGGGGGGTCAAACTAGGACGCGTACATCTCGGAATTTTCAGGAGCGCTGTCAAACTTCTGAACAAATCGCGACCGCCCGGGAAAAAAAGTTATAGTCGGTAATTTTTCGCAGATTCACAATTTGCCTATGATATGATCCTTCAGAACCCCGGTTTCTAATTTCCTCAAGGAGAATTCTATGAAGTCACTCGTCCCCGTTTTATTGTTTTTTATGTCCGCTCACGCAGTAGCTCAAGCTCAAGCTCAAGACCCCCGAGACCTGAAGGCCCTCAATATGGCTCAGGTTATGTATTCAGAGAATATCAACCCAGCGAAAGGTGCAGCGACTTTCGTTGTTTCAGAAAAAACTTGTGGTGGTGAAGACGGTACTGAGACTTGCGTTTTGAAAGTTAGCGTATCCGAGAAAAATCCAGAAGCTCGCGTGACTGGGTATCTTGCAACCTTCAAGAATCAGCAGTTGGTCAGTATCAAGCAGGCTTGCAAATATTGCTGGTAACTAAGCCGTCCACAAAAAAGCGGAACTCATTTTGGGGTTCCGCTTTCAATTTCTGAATATTTAAATGAGTCGATTTGGATTTCGCCAATTTCTCGAAACGACGATTATTATTCGTTTGCCACAAGTGGATATCAATTCTTTAGAGTGGCTGGAATTCTCGGCAAACAGTTTGCAATTCGAAATTGAGGCCCAAGAAAAGCTGATATATTTGAACGGTAATAACCCGCTTTAAATCATCATAGCGTACCAAGTTTCGATCCATTCAAAGATCGCCTGCGTAGCTTCTTGTCGGGTTTTAAAGTTTCTGCGATAGACCAGTTCGGCTTTCAACGAGTGGAAAAAACTTTCGCAATGGGCATTGTCCCAGCAGTTTCCTTTTCTGGACATACTCGCAATGATTCCTGTAAGCCGAAGCTTTGGTCGGTACTCTTCGCTTGCGTATTGCGATCCGCGGTCGGAGTGTGCAATCGTCTCGCCATTTTTTGCATCTTGTCT
>JACMRP010000273.1 GCA_014376325.1 Pseudobdellovibrionaceae bacterium | reverse complement strand
TTTTTTGATCGTGTAACTGTGCACGTATTTGCGGAAGGCGAAACCTAATCCGCCGCCGATTGCGACGCTGCCGATTCCTGCGATGACTGCTTCTACCATTGTATTCCTCGCTAACTGATACTGATGACGTTACTGTATCAAGGACTTAGTTCTTTAGACCAGTTTAAACCTAGAATAAGCCCGTCTAAAGCGCAGTGTTAACCTGGAACTGGATGAAAATCATCTGTTGCGGTGTAGTAAATAAACCGATCACGAGGGCAACCACAGTCCAGAAGAACCGGTTCATCAGGATCGAATACCGGTCGTTGCGATGTTATTCAGCGCACCTGTTTCGCAGCGCTTGAAGTGCGTGGTTGGTTTTTGGGGGAACAAGAATTTTACCTGACATCGGTACCTTGTTAATTTCCGAAAAATTCGTTCTTAATAAGCTCGGTGAAAAAGTAATCAAAGGTTTCGAAGACGATCGCAATATCGTGTTTGAACTCGTGACGGCGCCTCAAGAGCAGATCAATTTGGTTTCGGGTTCACTGACCTGCCCCCATCGCGCTGCCGCCACTGTGAATTTACATTGGACGAGTACTCCATGAGCATCCTGAGGGAAATCCCCTCCACCAAATCCAATGTCGCCTAAGCACTGATATCTGCTTGATTAACTCGATGAGTTGAGGCGATTATTGGGCTATGAAAAAAGCATTTTCAATGTTGTTGGGCGTTCTGGGTTTGATCGTTGTTGGTTTTGTGCTGGTCAATTGGTACCCGTACATTTTTGCGAAGAACGTGGACGGTGTTATCTACGGAGTGGAACGCGTTGAAGTTCCAATGGCCATCGTTGCCGTTGATGGAGCGCGTCCGACTTCGCAGATTTTTTCTTTCGCGGTCGCCGTTAAGGACAATAAAAGCGGCGAAATCTATACCGCCTCTTCAGAGGATCGTCGTTGGGCCGTTGTTCAAAAAGGGCAGTGCGCTGAAGTGAAGTTCCTGCCGTATCCGCCATGGAGCCTGTCTCGTTCAGGAGCCTATTTTGGTGCTCGTTTGATTCGTTTGTACGAATGCCCTGTGGGAGTTCAAGTGCCTACAGGTGCGGCGCCAGCAACGGCCCCAGTGGCTGCACCGACCGTATCTGCTCAAGGAACCGTCGGCCCCAGTGCGGCTCCGGTACAGAAGTAAAAGTTCCTGAGATCTAAGAAGTCGTGACTCCCTTATAAATCAAATAGGGGAGGAGCAAATAAATTATAATATCGCGAATTAAATAGTAAACGAAGAAAGCCGCGAACAGCTTCCAGCCGTATTTTTTCCAGACTCCCTTAAGCCCGGACTCCTTCAATGTCGTGCGAATGTCTCGAACGATTTTCATGCGATTTTTTTAGCGCCGCTGATGTCGTTTATGTGTTCTTAGTGATGAGCATCTTCTTTACTTCATCAATGTGCTCAGTCTCGGTGCGGATGAGTTCACGAACCATCTCTTCCAGCGCGATGTTGCTTTCGCACTCTTTCAGAACTTCGTGGTACAAGTCGATCGCCTTTTCTTCAAAGACGAGGCTTTCTTTCAAGATATCTAGAGCCGCATGAGTTTGCGTCTCCGGAACTTTGGAAACGTTGAGTGAGGGGTGTCCACCCAAGGCCGTAATCTTTTCACCAAGCATCGTTGCGTGCTGGTATCCTTCTTGGGCCTGATCGTGAAACCATTTTTGAATTGGAATCCGATTCGGACCCATGATCATGAAAGAATAATGAAGATACCGGACAACGCCCGAAATTTCCATCTCTAGCAGTTGATTGAGTTTCGCGACGATTTTTTCGTTGTGTGCTTCCATAAATTCCTCCGAAACAAAAGCTTACCAAGGCTATTTAACGTAAAGCACTATTTAAGTTCGAGCAGTTGTCCGTTCGTTTTGATTTCGACGCTCTTTTGAAGATCGCCCACTACTACCTGAGCATCGACGTCTTTCAGTCGCGGATAAAACTTTTGGAAGTTGAAGGTGAGAGTAGTTCCCGCCGGAGACTTATCGCAATGGACGCTGAACTCGGCAACGAAATCCCCGTGGCCTTCGGCCTCGTACACGGGTTCCAGCTTCTGTTTCGTGAACACGCAGTGCAGACTAGGTTCAAAAACAAGCATTTGTGCAACTTGCGCTTCGAAATTCACGAGCGTGGACGCGAGCTTTTTTTTATCAGCGGGTTTCGTGGGTTTGTATTCAAAGCCGACGATACTGTCTGCTGGGCTCTTAAAATCCATTTTCCCGACACCCTGGTCGAAGGCAATCCCGAGCTCCGCCGAGCCGTGCACGTGGGCGCCGTGTTCACGATGGGCCGAGGGTGCAGCAAAGGCAGATCCGCAAAATAGTGAACTGGACAGAAATAAAATTAAAGTTTTCATATGCCCATAACAATCTAGATGCAAATCATTTGCAACTAAAATATTAGGCGCACTGGGGGCATAACCCAAAAAATTCAAGTCGGTGAGAGATTTCTTTAAAACCCTTACGCTCTAGCAGCTTCGTCTGATTCTCGATAACGCAAAGATCGATCGCGGTGATCTTATGGCACTTTTTGCAGAGGAAGTGATGATGATGTTCATCGTCTTCAAGATCGTTCAGGCAATATTGCGCAGAATTATCCGCAAAAAAACTTTTCTGAACAAGTCTGATTTTTTCGAACTGGTGAAGCGTGCGATAAATCGTGACGAGGTCACAGGCGCCGGCGACTTTCGATTTTTTAAGTTTGGCCAGAATGCTTTCGGCCGTCTGCGGCTGATGAGTCGACAGTAAACATTCCAGAATCTCTTCGCGCTGCCGCGTGAGTTTCATCTTATTGTCTTTCATTTTTTGCAGGAGCAATTCTTTCGAACCCTTTTTCATGCCTGGAGATATAGCATTGTTTGGGCGGCATTATCAAGTCCGCGAATTAGGTGCCCTCGGCCTCTTTCGAAAGCACGTGATTCTGCAGAATCCAGCGACGGATGTGGATCAAAAAGTGATCGCTCATGCCGAAGAAAACGAAATGATTAAAATGCTGGCCCTTTTCGGCTTTGTTTTCTTCACTAAAGTTGCACGTGGCTAAAAATTCCGGCAGGTCTAGCTCGTGCGGCAGCCACAGGATAAATTCGCGGAAGGCGCCGATACTAATTGGGCGATAGTACTTAACGACCAGGCCCGCTTCAGAAAATTCGCTGATCTCGATTGGATTTGCGACCTTCGCGATGTGGGGATGTAGAACCGTCGGTAAGCTCAGCGCTTCTTTCGAGCTTACGTGCGGCATGTGCAACGAAATCTTTTTTGCAAAATACAGTGAATCCAGAGGCAAGAAGAAAATATCCTTTGCGAGCTGTCCTAATTCCCGCTCTGCGGCGTCGGAATAGAATTTTTTAGAAAGAACATAAATGTCCGTCTTGCCCGAAAGATTGATTGGCGGGGGCTTCATATTTTTTTGCAGAGTCTCTTGAATACTTTGCCAGCGTTCCTGAAAGTTTTCGTTGAAGTAAGCGTCTTCGGCAAAAATCGCGTTGAAAAATGGCGGCAGCGTCGGCAAAGAAGCAATGTCGACGGACTTGTCTTTTTTTGCTAGCTCGTGGTCGGCCGCGAACAGCAAAGCCTGCAAGGTCGCAAACGTATGCAG
>JACMRP010000272.1 GCA_014376325.1 Pseudobdellovibrionaceae bacterium | reverse complement strand
TATGATTCTGAAGATTGATGAAAAAAATCCGCAAGTGGCTGCCCGCCTTTGCGCGGCCTTTAATTTCGTAAAAAAGTTTCCACCGGCGCAAAAAGAAAAGGCGCTTCACGAAATCAAACGTATCGTGAATCATGAGAAACTCTCTAAAAATTCTCGTGAACTTTTGCAAAGCGCACTGGTCTAATTGCGGATAAAGCGGCCGCCCAGATAGAAGCCATTTGGGTGCACCGTCTCGTTGCGAGAATATCTATTCCCCAGTCAGTTAAATCACGCGAACTCCAAAGCCGCGACTCCGTAACAAAAAAACAGCCGCGAGCACAGAGAGCACGCAGTCCTGTTGCGGAAACGCGATTCGGTTTCTTACTCGTGTCGCGCATTACTTTTGCTTTTTATTTTAGACTTCGTTGCGACCGGAATTGCCGTGGGGATTTGTCCCTTTGATTGGGAGGAGGAGCGAAGCCCCGACCGAGGACTCCGTTCGTCAACCAATCCTGGAATAAGAAAGACTAAGAATTTACGCGGCGGCATTGGCGAAGAAATTCCTCGCGAGTTTGAACCTTCGTGCGGAAGTGACCACGAACTTCGGTAGTCACCGTAGAGCTGGCCGTGTCTTCGATGCCTCTAGCCACCACGCAGTAGTGTTTCGCGTCGATGTAGACGGCAACGTGCTCGGTGTCGAGGACGTAGACCAGGCAGTCGGCGATTTGTTTTGTCAGACGCTCTTGAACTTGTGGGCGGCGGCTGAAAAACTGGACGATGCGGTTGATCTTCGAAAGACCGATGACTTTTTTATTTGGGATGTACGCAACCGTCGCGACCCCGTCGATCGTTAAAAAGTGATGCTCACACACCGACAAACTCGAAATGCCAGAAACGCAGATCATCTGGTCATACTGCATTTTGTTTTCAATGACCGTCATCTTCGGGAAGTTTTCCGGAAGCAAGCCGCTGAATATTTCGTTCACGTACATTCTAGCGACCCGGCGAGGCGTGTCTTTCAGACTGTCGTCTTTCAGATCCAAACCGAGAATGTCCATGATTTCGGTGAACTTTTGAGAAATGCGCTCAATCTTCTCATCACTGGACAGTTTGTTCTTCACCATGGGGGTTGGCATAACGTGAGCTAGGATGTCTAAGGCGGGGGAGGTTTTTTTAGATGGTTTTTTCACAAGGTGAGCTTTATCGAAGAACCCTCCCAAAGTACAGGAGCTTTTAGCAGACCCTATCCTCGTTTCAAAACAAGACTTGGACCTCGAAGGGCTTCACTCTGGAGCGAAAAAAAAGCTAAAATATCTTATAAATACCAGTTGTAAGGAGAACCAACCCCATGAAACGTCCGTGCTTTATGCTTGCCGCCGCTACCCTCTTATTTGCCCAATTTAGTCTCGCCTCTTCTGCATCCGTGGACGTCAATTTGACTCCAGCAGGATCCTTTAAGGGCAAAACCAACGACGTCAAAGGATTCGCGACGATGAAGGGAGATGAAATTCTTGCCCAGAATATTATTGTCAATTTGAAGAGCCTGAAAACTGGCGTTGAGCTCCGCGACAAGCACACGTTGAAACATCTCGAAGTTGATAAATATCCTGAAGCCGTTTTGGTGATGGGCAAAGGCAAAGGCGGAAAAGGTATTGGCAAAATAAAAATTCGCGGCATCGAAAAACAGGTTGCCGGAACCTACACCGTTTCCGGAAATGAACTGAATGCAGAATTTAAATTAAACCTGCCTGATTTTAAAATTACCGGAATCAAGTATATGGGCGTGGGCGTAGAGGACCAAGTCGTCTTGCACGTCGCCGTCCCGATTAAAAAAGGACCTTAATCATGAACAAACTTTTCGCCGCAACGATTCTTACGATGGCTTCACTGATTCCGCTCGGTTGCGGCAAAGTCTATAATTCATCGACTTACGATGCTTCGACGTATGGTTCGGCGAACGGTTCGGCGAATTTCCTCGCGGCCCAAGCGGTGATTAAAACTTCGTGCGCGAGTTGCCACACTCGGCCATCCCATCAAGCATGGGGCGGTCTGAGCGAAAAAGATTTCATCGCGCAGGGTCTGATCAAACCGGCAAGCTTAGCGAACTCGACTCTGTACACTAAGATTCAGGGCAATCGCACGACGGTGCCGGGCAATATGCCGGACGGTGGTTCGCTGCTAACCGGTGCCGACTTAGATAAAATGGAGGCCTGGATTATGGGCGCGACACCGTAGCTAAAAACTAAAGACGGTAGCCCAGTCCCATTCGCCAGAACATAGATTCATCTTTGTAGAGCATACCGAAACTTTGAATCATTTCGAGTTTCACGTTGAAACGAACCCGCAAGTCCACGAAAGCCCCTGCAACAATTTCAGAACCAGATACGATCGTCTTAGAGCCGGTATCGCCTGGCCATTTCGCTGTTTTATAAAGCGTCATGATATCGAGGCCTAAATCCGTTTGCGGATTCCACCGGAAAAATATTCGCGGCACAAAGCGCGCGGTGGTCCAAGGAACGCGGGCTTGAAAATACTGAAGTGCCCCCGCCTTATCGCCGCCAACGGCCGTACCCATTGCTAGTCCCCCGCCAATCCCCCAGCCCCAGTTAGGCTGATAAAAATTGCGTTCGTAGTTCAGCCCGAAACCGTAATACTCTGCCTGCGAATCCTGAGAAACTCCGGTGCCGGAGTCAGAGATTTTTAATTTTTCAAACCACGAATTGTATTCCAACGTGATCAACCCCCGCGCGACACCTTGATCAACAAGGTATCCGGTGCGATTGTCAACAACCGGCTTCGTACGAGGCTGTTGAGCCAGGGCGCCGGCTCCGAAAATCATCATTGAAATTAAAATAATTAAATTTTTCAAGAGCGGCTCCTATAAAGAAAGATGCATTTGAGCTTGTAACATCCAGGTGTCTTTCGAAACCACGGTGTCTTGAATCGCTCTTCCATTGACGAAAGTCGTTCTAAATTCCATTCGCGGCATCGGAAACATCAACAAACCAAATGTCCATCGAGTCATATCCGGAGTGTCCGCAGTCAAAGTCGAATTGTAATATTCGACTTGGGATATTACGTTGTAACCGCGAGTGATGGCGTAAATGCCCTCCATCATCAGGTATCCACCAAATTTTTGTGACGGCGTCATTTTGGGGCTGTCTTTGACGAGTCCGATTTCGGTCAGCAAACTGTTTCCCTTAGCTAAGCCAAGTTTCGAATGAACTTCCACGCGAGTGCGTTCGACGTAGTCATTGCTGGACTGTAAGAATCCGAGGCCCGCGCGGTTTTTCTCTTGAACGTCTTTTTCATACATTAACGAAAAGCCTTTTTGCCGAATATCGGCGGCTTCCTGTAACATATTTCCCAGAAACACGTGGCCGGAAAATTCGAACTCACTTTCGCCGTAGTATTGCATCATCACGCCGTGGGATTGGTCATTTTGAGCTAAGCCTGTGACCGATCGACTAAATGCCGTATGGTCGATCGTGCGAATGCCGTAAACTTTGTCCATCAAACCAACGTAGGTGTAAAGTTTTTTGGTAGTTTGCCAACGAAAGTAATGCTCCCTAGAAATCCAATTTTTATCGTCCGCGTCTTTGTTGCCCTGTTTCGCGGATGGTGTGGGCGAATATCCGATCGAGCTAACGAAAAGCCATTTCGCCGCTTTATCAAACTGCAAAGCTAAATTGAAATCTGCCTGCATC
The DNA here is from genome assembly GCA_014376325.1 of Pseudobdellovibrionaceae bacterium. Next base: position 318 of record JACMRP010000272.1, on the reverse strand, counting down.
GTGATATATTTACTGACCGCTGCCTGGCTTCCAGGATTGTTCGTGAAATAAAGGCCGCGGTAGTCTAAGCCCGGGCGAATCCAATATGGAAGTTCTTTCGAGCCTAAAAATCCTGATTTTGCGGCGATATCTTCTTCAGAGCTTTTACTGCTAAAAACAGAGCGTGAGGCAATCTCTGTCGTAAAAAGGGCCCGGCCATAGTCGTTCAATGGTCCATTTCCTTGCCCGTTATAATGGCAAGTGATGCAGGCAGCATATCCGTACGAGATAAAACTTGCATACGCATATGCAAGTTGGGGGGCCATGCCTAATAAAAAT
>JACMRP010000271.1 GCA_014376325.1 Pseudobdellovibrionaceae bacterium | reverse complement strand
GCGGACGGAATCTGGAAATCGTTCATTGTCTTGAATTGCGGAACTTCCGCGAAAACGGTTCCCTCTTTGACGTTCTTCACGATCGGGAACATAAAGTTTTTCTGCATAATCAACTTTTGTCCCGCATCGGACAACATCAGATTAACAAATTTTTCGGCCAGTTCACAATTCTTACAGGTATCCGGAATTCCCGTAAATTCGAACTGTATTGGGTGCCCCTCTTTAAATTCCAACGCCACGTAATCGGTATTTTTTTCTTCTAACTGATGGAACATAGGTGAAGTTGTGTAAGACAACGTCATCTTCGCCTGTTTTTTTGTAAATAAGCCGTAAGCGGTCGACCATGACGGCGAAAAGCTATGAGCCTGGTCCATCATTTTCTGGATGAATTTAAAGCCTTCTTCTTCTCCCTTAGCGCGAATCACCCAGTAAAGAAATTGCAGACCCGGCGAACTTGTGCGGGGATCTTGCAAAGAGATTTTTCGTTTTAATTCCGGTGAAAGAAGATCGTCTAAGCTTTGCGGGGGTTTTGTTAATTCATTTTTTCTGGTTACGAACGAAATTACGCCCCAGTCAAAAGGCACAAAATAATTGTTTTGCAGAGCCGGCTTCACTTCATCGTACGCATCCAGCCCCGAAATATTCAACTCACGCCACTTTTGTTCGCCGAGTGCTTTTTGTAAATCAAACTGGTCCAAGCCAACGACTAGATCCGCACCGAGGCTCGCACCTTCCATTTTTAAACGTTGAAGCAAGATACCTGAATCGCTTCCTTCGATGTACTGAACCTGGCAGCCGCAGTCTTTTTCAAATAGCTCTTTCAAACCGGGCCCTGGGCCCCATTGGCCGGTAAAGCTAGTGTAACCAAAGACGCGCAAAACCGGCGTCGCCATCTGCTGTTTGCCTTCTTCGGTTTTATTTAACACCGCAACGAAAAGGCCAGAGAAAACGACGACCAAAAAAATGATAAAATGTTTTAGGCCTACCACCAGATACCGCGCCGTCTTTTAAAGAAGTAATAATCGAAACCAAGGCAACGACCTGCACCGACCCACGCCATCACGAAATGCACTGCCAAAAAAGTTTTGTACAAGTCTTCATTCATCGGGCCAGAAAAGAACAACATGTTAAAACAAAGCAAGACACCTAACAGAGCTACTGGGCGGACCACGTAACCCACGATGTAAGAAACTGCGATTGCGAATTCTAATCCAACAATAATGAAGGCCACCGTCTGCCAATGCGGAATGATCTGGCTGCTAACAAATATTTTATACCAGTTCGGTGCGTGACTTGCAGGAAGCCATTCGGCGATTTGATCGGCGATACGCGGACGAGTTAAAAAATCGCCCTTGAATTTCAACATCGCTTGTTGAAGATAATAATACCCCAGGAAAACCCGAAGAAAAGATATGGGCAATAAGTGCCCGACATATTTGACGCTTTCGAAAAAGGCTACAAGCATGGTGCAATTAAACCCTGCTCAAAGCCCCCGGGTCAAATGTCATCCCTTCGAAACTCCCTTTTTGGGGCAATGCTCAAAAAGAAAACAAGTTTCGCAAAGCGGAGTTCGCGCCTTGCATACTTGCCGACCATGAAAGATCAATTCGTGCGGCAACTGCACCCACTTGTCTTTAGGTATAAATTTGCCAAGACGAGTTTCAATGTCGACCGGATCGGTGGACTTCACCCAGCCCAGGCGAAAGCTCAATCGCGCAACGTGGGTATCGACAACCAAACCCGATGGCTTGTTAAACGCATTGCCGAGGACGACGTTTGCGGTCTTTCGACCGACGCCGGCAAGCTCTACAAGATCTTCTAAATTTTCTGGAACATTGCCGGCGTGTTTTTCGACCAAGGCGGACGCACAAGCTATAAGATTTTTAGCTTTATTCTTATAAAAATTGACGGAACGTAAATGCAGTTCGACATCTTCGATCGAAGCCATCGCCATTTTTTGCGGGGTCGGGAATTGATCAAATAAAAAAGGAGTGACCTGATTGACTCGTTCGTCTGTGCACTGGGCAGAAAGAATCGTCGCGACGAGCAGCTCAAAAGCATTTCGGTGATAAAGCGCGCAGTGGGCGTCCGGATAATATTTTAACAAAAGCTTTAGAACGACCGTCAGATTTTCAGGAGGTTTCAGCGCCGCCAGGGCTTAGGCCTTGTCGCCAAAATCGCCGATAGCTTCGACGGGACAACCTTGCATCGCTTCATTACAGAGCTCTTGCTCTTCCGGGGTTTCTGGCTGTTTCGCAACGAAGGCGTGACCATCACCGTTCATGTTCATTTTGAAATTATTCGGAGCCGTGTGATAGCAAGAGTCGCAAGCAATGCAAGACTGGTCCACGAACATCTTACCAGGAGCGTTTTCATTGTATTTTTGACTTAAATCAGCCATTTAGCCTCCAATAATGTTCCTATTATAAGCCAACTCCAAAAAAAGTCAAATCATGATGCCCGGACCGAGGTCGCATTTAGGACCGGAAGCCCCGCCAAACACTGAAGAAGACGACATTTAGCGATAAACTGAATGAGTCAATCGACAGAGGAGGTTCCATGGATGGACCACGTTCTCCGGCAGAGTCTGAATTACAGACCGTCATGAGCTTTTTGAACCAGAGTCTGCGCTCAGAATCGACTTGGTCGATTGCCGCCGAGTATCCCACAGCTTTATCCACGACGAATCTGCATAATATGCGAATCATCACGGATGAAAATCAAGTCGTGTCGCACGCGGTTTTAAAACCGCTCGTCATTAAAAGTCCGCATATTATTTTCAAGGTCGGCGCGATTGGCTCAGTCGTCACTAACGAAGGTCATCGTAAACAAGGCCTCAGCACCCGAATCATTGAAGATTGCATCGCGCAGGCCACTAAACAGCAATGCGATGTCGCAATTCTTTGGACGGATCTTTACGACTTCTACCGTAAATTGGGCTTCGAACTTGCTGGCACCGAAATCAGCATCGTTGTTGAAGAAGAATACCCACTCCCGGATCCTACCTTGCGGCTTTCAAAAGACTCAAAGGTTGCCGCCGAAGCGATTCACCGCTTGTATTCGACCCATACCGTAAACTCGGTTCGAACTGTCGATGATACCAGAAAATTTTTATCGATTCCGCAGACCCAAGTTTATACCGCCTGGGACACCGGCGGACAATTAGCTGCTTACTGCATCGAAGGCAAAGGCGTCGATTTGGGCGGCTACATTCACGAATGGGGCGGTTCCGTGACTGGGATCATGACTTTGCTCAGCTACGTTCGCCGAGAAAAGGGCGCACCGGTTACAATCATCGTTCCTCGTCACGCGCACAATCTGATCGAAAGACTCCGCGAAAAACCGGTCACCTACAATCAAGGTTATTTGGGGATGATTAAGGTTTTAAATTTCGATCAACTTGCAGCAAAGATTAAACGCGCTTTCCGTGCCGAAGGTGTTTCAGACATTGTGATCGAAAAACAAGACGGTAAATTTTTATTCGGTTGCAATGGCGACCTCGCCGTCCTTGAAGGCGAAACTAATTTGACTCATATCTTGTTTGGCCCGGTCGACTTTCATGAATTAGGCGTTTTCCGTCCAGAAACTTGTGAGCTTCTAACCAAAATCCTTCCGCTGAATCTATGGATTTGGGGATGGGATTCGATATGAAACGACAGCAATTTGGATCGCGCTTAATTCTGCTCATCGGAACTTTACTTGTGACCTCAAGTTGTCTGAAAGCGCCTTCGCAAGTGGAAGACAACGGTCCTGCAGAAGCCGTCGAGAACGTGCAAAAAGCGATTGCTCAAGCTTGGGGCGACGTGGACCCCGCTACAATCCGCAAAGATGAATTTATGTTTTTAGAACAGGATCAAAAAATCAGCACGCTCGACCCGCGGGTGGTCTACAAAGAATCAACGCAGGTTCTTGATCGAGTAGAAACAG
>JACMRP010000270.1 GCA_014376325.1 Pseudobdellovibrionaceae bacterium | reverse complement strand
CAGAGTTGCGCTTCGCCGATTTTATCGGAGTCTTTTGCTCCGCACGAAATTAAGAGGCCCATGCACGTCGCCGCGACAAATGTATATTTCAAGTGAGTAAACGGGATCATCGAGGCCCTCCGAAAAATGAATCTCTCTATTATTGTACGCGAGTTCCTATTCGCGCATCAAGTTTTCACCGCCCAGACTTAGGTTGAGTCGGTCCAGGAACGAAGCCGGACCTTCGAACGTAATTGGTCCGAGTGTCTCAACTTGAGAGCAGAAACGTCCGATCTATGAGCAGATGGTTTGTCGCAGGATGTGACGACCGAGGAATGAAAATGAAAAGGACTTCGACAATTTACCTGATTCTTTGCGTGATGCTACTGTGCACTTTTGAAGCGCTGGCAGCAGAACGTCGCAATTTTTATTCCGGCGCAAGGGGACTCGCGATGGGTGGTGCTCAACTTGCCACCGTCAATGACGAAACCGCTTTGCTAATTAATCCTTCAGCACTTGGCAAATTAAGAGATTTTTACGGAACGATCTTGGATCCAGAAGTGGAAGCAACCAATTCCATCGGGCAAATGAATCGCGGCTCCGCAATCACCAGTCCGTTCGCCATCGATGAAGTCAAAAAAACTTTGGATATTTCGCGAGCGGCCTATTACCACGCAAAGGCGCAAGTGTTCCCTTCTTTAGTCATGAAAAATTTTGGAATCGGGCTTTACGGTAATTATTTACTAGACGGCGAAATGAATGCCGCCGGCACCAACATGAATATGTATTACCGAAGTGATTTAGCGCTGATCGCCGGGTACAACCTAAGTTTATTCGACGGACGCGTGAAAGTCGGCGTGAACGCAAAAATGATCAACCGGATTGAGCTCGTCAATACGACGATCAATCCCGCGGGCCCTTTAGATTTGCAAAGCTTAGGCGCAACTGAAGGTACGGGTCTTTCCACCGATGCGGCCATCATGCTTTCTGCCCCGTGGGAGTGGATCCCAACCATCACCGCGGTCGCGCGAGATATCGGTGGCAATAGTTTCGACACGACTCACGGCATGCGAATGACGACGACCAATCGGCCCACTGCATTGAAGCAGGACGTAGACGTCGCGGTGGCGATATTCCCGATACATGCAAATCGAGTGCGCTCTACTTGGACTATCGAATACCGAAGTCTGTTAACTGCATCAGAAGAAGACGATAAAGCCAAATTGATACACGCTGGAGCGGAGTTAAACTTTAGCGACATGTTCTTTCTGCGAGCAGGATATAATCAAAGGTACTACACGGGCGGTTTGGAATACGCGACCGAACGATTTCAGTTTCAGTTATCGACGTACGGCGAAGAAATTGGAACCGCGGCGGCCCCCCGCGAAGACCGCAGGACCGCGGTCAAATTTGCATTTAGATTTTAGGAAGAAGTCATGAAGAGCACGGTTCCAAAAATAGCACTTTACGTGATGATCGTTGCGGGATGCATGTCCTGCACGGGTGCTAATTTATACAAGGACCTTGCTGCTAATAAAACTTCCGACGAGGCCCTTTACGAGGACGCCAAAAAATTACTAGACGCCGGAAATTACACTGGCGCCATCGCAAAAATACAGTCGACATCGGCGGCCTTCCAATCGCAAGCCAGGGTCAAAGAAAGCCTTGGCGGAGCCTACGCCGCCCGCTGCGGAATGGAATTTCTGCCCTTCGTTACGCGACTGACCGGCAATGCGGTCGGTTCATTTTTTAGTCTTGCTGCGAACGGATTCGTCGGCGTTACGACCGCGAATTATGCTGACTGCGTAACCGCAGAAAACATCGTTGAAGGCATCGGCACCATCAGCGCACGCACTCAAAGTCAGAATATTTTCTTGATGATTTTGGAAATGGCAAAGATCGGCAATATGCTCCGTAAAGACGGCGATGTTTTACCGACCCCGCTCGGCGACGGTACAACGGATGCCGGATTTAATTGTCGTTCGAGTGTTCCCATCGCAGATGCGAAAGCGGTCATGGAAAGTTTTTTTAAGTTTTTAACTTTGTTTACTCAGGTCGGCGCAACGCTTAGTGGTTCGAACGTGACGGTCATCAATAACTTCGTCGCTAGTCCCGCTGGCGCCGCGATTTTAACGCAGCCTTTCGACTATAGTGGTGGTTCGGATCCAACGGGACCAGATGAATTCGATCCGGTTATTATTATTTCACGAAGCATGATCAACTCGCAGACCTTCGGGATCGGCAGTTGCAACAATCCCGACCCCACACAGTGCATATGTCCGTAAAACATATCTTAATCTTTATGCTGATGCTCACGCCGACCCTCGCGAATGCGGGCGAGGTCACCGAGTCCCACTCGAACGTCCGTTCCGTCGGCATGGGCGGAGTGTGGATGTCGATCGTTAACAATCAAGATGCCCTCTTCGTTAATCCCGCAGCGTTATCAAAAATCAGCGGCTTCGATTGGAATGTGCTCAATGCCGAAATCGGTATCAACGGATTAGGAACCTACGACGAGCTTAAAGGTATCAATACGTCGAATCCGAATTCCTACAGCGCGCTTTACGGTAAGCAAATCTGGTTGCACGCGAATGCAAAAACCGCGATCGCCGTTCCGAACCTGGCCTTCGGTGTTTACAACGAAAGCAATGTAAGTTTAGAACTCCACAACCCGGCCTTTCCGCAATTTCAAACGCACTTTATCAGTGATAACGGTGTCGTACTAGGTGGAGCCTTTAACGTGATGCCGGGAGTTTCGGGCGGTATCGCGTTGAAACAAATTTCACGTTGGGGCGGCGACAAAGACATCGACCTCGGTGTGTTGGCAGGTGGAAATATAGGCAATATCGGAGATCAGTTTGCGAACAAGGGCCGCGCGTACGGCGTCGACATCGCCTTGCAGACGGTCCTGCCGTCGCCCTTTTCCCCTACGCTGTCT
>JACMRP010000269.1 GCA_014376325.1 Pseudobdellovibrionaceae bacterium | reverse complement strand
GGGCGATCATCACGATGTTATTTTTGCCGCCGCCCGATGGGGCCGCTGCTGGTTCTGCCGCTGCTGCTGCTTTATCGTCTGCCAACTTCATCCTCCTTGATGAAAGACCCACTGGTCTCAGCAGATTATGAAGCAACAGCAATGCCAAACCGACGTCGGTCGAGTCGAGTCACCATTTTGATGTTCGGGAGAAATATAAACGAATTGAACCAAGAGCGGATGTCACGGGTGCTTCATGAGCTCCAAAATCCCGATAGGCAGAGTCATCCTTTTGACGGCATTTTTTGCCGCGCAGACTTTTGTCTGGTCTAGATATTCTCGATTATCGAGTGCACATGATTCCGACAAGTCCGCAAACCAATGACAAATTATTTGAAACCGGAACTCCTGGATCGGTGTAGAACGTATCGCCACAAATTCTGGCAAAATCGAAATACTGCGTTTTGTTGTAACCATCAGGGCATGTGCATTTTCCGGTGACGGGATTTATGTGTCGACAAGCGTTCGCGCAAGCCGGCCAAACGCAGTTTTACCGACACCATTTCCGCAAGTCCAAGCAGGCGTTGCATTCAGACAATTGCCGTCTTCGTTTCCGCACTGCATGTAGTACTGGTAGAACCCACAAATAACTATTTCGTCTCGCAAAGTGCTGCAGTCCGTGACAACTTTTGCATCCAGCGGACTAGCTGGTTGCGTTCTAAAATCGATGCGAATTGAAATTGGCTTCAGCGCACGGATCAGCTTTGTTAAATCGAATTCAACTTTTAAGCGGCCAGAATAATCATTCCCATTTCCAGAAATATCGGTCAGTGAAATGGAAGAGACAACAAGCGAAGTGGTCCACACTGAAGCGGTTTTACCAACCTGAATAAGTGTTTCCGCGCTTACTGAAGAAGACGACGGGATCGAATCCATCGTAAGCGTGGGCGCTACGGCAGTGCCGATTGCTCCCCCATTAAAAACCCAGTTTGTTGGAGTCGTAACCAACTTCTTGCAAACGGCCCCGTCGCTGACGGCGCGAAAAAGTGAAGTTTCTAAACCTATTGCACCAAGCTTTTGTTGAAGCGCTAAAGTTTCTCTGGTTTGCGTTTGTATAACAGTCATTGTCGTCATCAGAACGATCACGGAAATCGCCATGGCGACCAGCACTTGGATTAAACTTTGTCCGCGGGTATTTCTAATACTCATGGAGTCTCCAATACAGTGATACGGCTGCATCTATTATATCGGCAGATATTGGTCAAACCAAATTCAAAGTCCTAATATGGTACGCGATGGAACCAATTTTCTGAATCACGAAGCCCTAGCGTACATGGTATCGACTAAAAACTGCCGATGGAGTTTCGTAACACGTCGTACGTCTGTAAATCCTTTAGATCGTTCGACGTAAAAATCTTTTGCAATTCTGCAGGCAGATTATATTTTCCGGCTTTTAAGGTGTCGAGAATGTACATCGTCGCGAAGTCTGAACATGCCAGCGAATTCAATTGTTGCGGATCGCCCAAACAATAAGATGGCTTCGATCCAACGCAAGCAAGAGCGTTCGATAAAGTTTTGTCCGACTGGCAATAACTTGGATTCGACCGCGCACAAGCCAAAGTATTCGCAAACTCCTTATTGTTCTGACAATAAGTTGGGTTTGAGCCAACGCAAGCCAATGAATTGGATAGCCCCGTATTATTTAAACAATAGGGAGGCTTCGAATTAATACATGCGGGAGAATTCGCAAATTTAATATCGCTTTGGCAATAATCAGGTTTGGAACCCATGCAGGAAATATTGGTTTCAGAGTTTCGATCATAAAGGCACCCGCTCGTCGGAATTGCGCCGAAGCTTACATTCGACAGCATTAACAACACAAAAACGAAAAATATATTTTTCATCACTACTCCTTGCCCGCACTCATGTAAGGGCGGATTTCTTTAACCAATTGATCAACTAACATCGGATTACCAGCAATGATCGTGTTCATATAAGGATGATACTTATTGCCTTGATAGGTGACGCTTTTTCCGCCGGCTTCTTCAATCAATAAAATTCCCGCAGCGCTATCCCAGGGTTGTAAATTACGCTCCCAAAATCCGTCAAAAACTCCGCGCGCCACGAGTGCTAAATCGTAAGCGGCGGCTCCGGGGCGTCGAACTCCCCTGCACTTGTGAACGATGTCCCCAAATATTTTTAGTTGCTCATCAATGACGTCACGTTTTTCTGCAACAAAGCCGGTCGCAAGCAATGCATTTTTTAATTCTTCGGTACGGCTGACCCGCATCGGCCTTCCGTTGACGAAGGCACCCTGACCACGAATGGCGGTGTAGGTTTCGCCAAGTTTTGGTACATCGATGATCGCGACTTGAATTTGGCCGTCGATTTCTAAACCAAGACTGATGCAGAAAATTGGGAACTGGTGGACGTAATTGGTGGTTCCGTCCAGAGGATCCAATATCCATCGCCCGGCATTTCCTGCCGGTGACCACTGGACCTTAGACCCCTCAAAGCTCGACTCTTCGCCCAAAAACTCAATACTAGGAAAATTTTTCCGCAAATGTTCTGAAATAACTTTTTCGGACTCTTTGTCTGCTTCACTGACTAGACCGGCCTGAAACTTCTCTGAAACATGCTGTAAGTTACCGATATATTTGAGAAGGACTTCGCGGCCAAGCCGGCAGGCCTTCAAACCCACCCGAAGGGCTTGTTCTAGATCGATCGATGGGGAGCTGGTTTCCACGTTGAGAGCCTTTCCTAGACTGGTCCTTTATTGACCGACTTTTTGCCTGAAGTTAACATAAAATAAGAATCAATGGAATGAAATGGGGTTTTCAAGAATGGGCGCTAAAACAGACGTTATCGTAAAGTTAGTCTTGGTTTTTTTCATCTCGTTGTTATCTTTTTCGATCGGCACCTTCGTCGGCAAAAAGTACAGCGACAACCAACATAACTTGGCGGCTCTTGAACCAGGACATGGCGCGGCCGAACACGGCGCTCGTGAAGTTGCTAGTGAGCACAGCGAAGCTAATCATGGGGAAGCTGCTAAAGAACATGGAACCGAGCACGGAGCGGCGGTTGCTAAACCTGGCGAAGCCATGAGTGATGAAGAAATCGCGAAATTGGCGGAAGAATTTGTTGCGGATGACGCGAGCGAAGTCAAAACTACGGGCCATGCAGCGGTCAAAGAAGAATCGGCAGCACCGAAAACTCGCACTCTAGAAAAAGCCGAACCTTTGTCTGCAGCAAAAAATATCGCGAGTGGCCGATCGGTTTCGACAGCAACGACCGAAGATAAAAAGGCTGAAGTCCGCATTCCTTCTAGCATCCCGAAAGATGTTACTCAGTATAACAATTCCGGCAAATTCACCGTTCAAGTCGGTGCGTACGCTCGTGAGGAAGAAGCGCAAAAGATTGCGGGCGATTTAAAATCGAAAGGTTTTAGCGCCTTCTACATTCCAGCAAACGTAAAAGGTTCCACTTGGTACCGCGTTAGCGTTGGTTTGTTTGCGACCCCAAAAGAAGCTCAAGACTATCGCGGTGAATTAATGAATAAAGCAAAACTGAGCACCGCGCTCGTGCAAAAGATTGTTCAGTAGCTCTTAAGCTGCGGGAACAACGAAAACCTCGGTATCAACCGGGGTTTTTTTTCGT
>JACMRP010000268.1 GCA_014376325.1 Pseudobdellovibrionaceae bacterium | reverse complement strand
AGGGGTGGGCGCATCCAGCGTGCAAATCATTGTGCCGTTTGCGGCACACCTAACACCGGATGCAAAACGCGGTCAAGTTGTTGGCAACTTGATGAGCGGTTTGATGTTGGGAATTATGTTATCAAGGCCGATTGCTAGTCTGCTGACAGATCTGTTTGGCTGGCATGCGGTTTTTATTTTATCCGCTGGGTTGATGCTTCTTTTGGCGTTTGTACTGTACGCCCTGTTGCCTTCAAGACAACCGCACAATTCTAATTTAAAATATTCCAATTTAATAATTTCGATGTGGCATCTTTTTGTTAACACTCCCATTTTACAGAGACGCGCAATTTATCAAGGATGTCTGTTCGGATCTTTTTGTTTGTTCTGGACCGCAACACCTTTGCTGCTTTCGGGACCTGAGTTTCGCATGTCCCAGACGGGCATCGCGATCTTTGCTTTAGTCGGTGTCGCCGGTGCGATATCGGCACCCTTCGCGGGAAAAGCGGCCGACCGTGGATGGAATTTGTGGGCGACAACAATCGCGATCGCCGCCTGTTCTGTTTCGTTCATACTTAGTCACTTTTTTCCGGTAGGATCAATGAGCGCACTTATTGCGCTGGTGTTCGCCGCCATATTATTAGATGCGGGAGTTACCGCGAATCTTGTCTTGGGCCAGCGCGCGATCTTTGCACTTCCTCAAGAATTTCGAGGAAGACTCAACGGATTGTACATTGCCACGATCTTTGTTGGTGGCGCAACCGGATCGGCACTTGGTGCATGGGCCTTTGCCACGGGCGGCTGGCCTTTGACTTCGCTTGTCGGCTTCGCACTACCCGCTATCGCATTTGCGTATTTCCTGACAGGTCGCAAAGTTGCGTGAGACGTCCCGCCTAGACTTGAACGCAGCCCCTTAGTTGCAGTAGAACTATGAGAGGTCTTTCTCAGGAGGTTCTGTTTGAAGTTTTTTAACTTTATCGTCGCGGTCAGTTTAATAAGTCTAGTCGCGTGCGCCGGCACTCATAAACAGGAAACCCCGCCTGCGCCAAAAACAGAAGACGTCGTAATCACTAGAGTCTTTAAAGCGCCTCGCGACCAAGTTTGGAAAACTTGGACCGAGCCCGAGCGAATTAAAAAATGGTGGGGTCCCAAAAAATATTCTGCGCCCGTAGTTAAGAATGATTTACGCATCGGTGGAAAATATCTTTACGCAATGAAGTCGCCACAAGGCCAAATTTATTGGAGTACAGGCACGTATCAAGATCTTGATGTCCACGCGCGAATCATCGCGACGGATTCGTTTGCGGACGAAAATGGAAATGTCGTTTCGCCAACGACTTACGGCATGCCTGCGGACACTCCAAACGAACTGCACGTCATTGTGACTTTTGAAGAAGAAGATAAGGGCAAAACGACATTGACCATTAAACATATGGGAATGCCTCCAGGACAAATGGCAGAAATGACTAAGGCTGGTTGGAATGAATCACTAGACAAGTTTGCGGTAGCTTTAAAATCTAAAAAATAAAAAAGAAGAAATCAGGATTGGTTATCGGTCACGTTCGCGTGTTAGACCGGTCCAATGCCTGAATTAGCCGAAGTCGAAACCGTTCGCCGACAGATAGATAAATTACTGCGGGGACGTAAAATCAAAGAAGTTGTTTTAGACACTGCCGATAAGTATCTATTTGAATTCGCTCCTGTGAAACAAGTTGAAAAAGCGCTCAAGGGTGCAAAAATCGTGGGAACCGGACGCAAAGGAAAATACTTTTGGATCGAACTCGATCGCAAACCGTGGCCTATTTTTCATTTAGGCATGAGCGGAAACATCGCGATCCTGAATCCGAAAACCAAAGGTAAAGACAAAGCTGGCGGTCACCTCAAAGTATGGGGTGGCGCAAAGATGTGGAGCGAGCGAGATCAAGAACTGCGCGAACGCCTTTGGTTCAGCCGGCTGCTGCTAAGAATCGACAAGGGAATCGAGATGGCCTTTATCGATCCCCGAAGATTCGGGCGCATGTGGCTGACCGACGATCCTTGGCAACACTCCCGCATTAAAAAGCTGGGCTTCGACCCGCTGTTGGACTTTCCGAAAGCCGCAGTACTGGCGGAGCGCTTAAAGAAAAGAAAAAAAGCCATCAAGGCGGTATTGCTGGATCAAAGTTTGTTTGCCGGAGTCGGTAACTGGCTTGCGGATGAAATCCTTTTTCACGCAAAACTTTCGCCCCACCATCTCGCTTCGGATTTGACCAGCGTTCAAGTAAGAGCTCTGCATAAACAAGTTTTAGTGGTCATTAAAAAAGCGGTGGCCGTCGGTGCGGACTACGAACGCTTTCCAAAATCGTGGTTATTCCACGAACGTTGGGGCAAATCAAAAACCGCAAAAACTAACAAGGGCCTTAAAATCATTCACGAACAAATCGGTGGCCGAACGACCGCCTGGGTCCCGGGTTGGCAGGAATAGGTGCCAGGTCCTGTTTCTTTGCGCTATGCGCAAAGAAACAGGACCTGGCACCGTCGCATAATGACTTTCTGGGTGATGTAAATTATATGTAAGTAATGATCGAAACAGCACCTTCCCTCGATAGAATCCAGAAGAAGCTCGCGGTCCTTGCTGATGCAGCTAAGTATGACGCGTCATGCTCTAGCAGCGGGGGGAAACGAAAACGGGATCCCAACGGTATGGGAAACTCGGAAGGTATGGGCATCTGCCATAGCTACGCCCCCGACGGCCGCTGTATCAGTTTACTTAAAATCTTGCTCACCAACTTTTGTATTTACGACTGCAAGTTCTGCATCAACCGAGTCAGCAGCGATGTTCAGCGAGCTCGGTTTACCCCAGAAGAAGTCATTTGGCTCACGCTCGAATTTTACCGCCGCAATTATATTGAAGGCTTATTTTTAAGTTCAGGAATTGTGGACAGCCCTGACTCCACGATGGAATTGCTGATTCGCGTGGCCCGCGGACTGCGGGAGCAACATCGATTCAACGGTTACATTCATTTGAAATTAGTAGCAGGCTCTTCGCAAGAACTCGCGGAAGAGGCCGGCAAATGGGCTGATCGGGTCAGCGCAAATATCGAAATGCCCGTGCAGACGGATTTAGACTTGCTAGCACCCGCAAAAACCATCGAAGCCGCAACGACGGTGATGGATCAAATTTCCGAAAAAATAAATGAGCTGAAAGACAACTCTCGGCACATAAAATCGACTCCCACTTTCGCCCCGGCCGGTCAAACAACTCAGATGGTTGTCGGCGCAACGCCCACGCCGGACTCGAAGATTTTAATTACCTCTGAAGCGCTTTACAAAAAGTACTCTTTACGACGGGTTTATTATTCGGCTTACAGTCCGATTCCGAACGCGGATGCACTGTTACCTGAAGATAAGCCGTCGTTAGTTCGTGAAAATCGATTGTATCAAGCTGACTGGCTGCTGCGATTTTACGGATTTAAAGCGGGTGAATTGTTAGACGAAAAAAATCCGAATCTTGCTCTAGATATCGATCCTAAAACAGGATGGGCCCTTATCCATAGAGAAGCCTTTCCGGTGGATGTGAATTCGGCACCGAAGGCGGCTTTGCTACGCATACCTGGAATCGGCGTTCGTAACGTAGAGCGCATTATGCAACTGCGGCGTTTTCATAAAATTAAATTACAGGACCTGCAAAAAATGCACGTGGCCGTTTCGCGCGCTAAATATTTTGTCATTACGGCGGATCACAATCCTAACGTTTGGATGTTAGATCAGGAGAGCTTAAGTCAGCGCCTTAAACCGCAGGCAGAGCAGTTATCTTTATTCGATCAAACCACCGTGACGCCGCTTGCGACCGTGACGACCGGGGAATTATGATCCAACCGCAGTTTGAAAAAACTTTCGAAGGCTGGCGCGGGGTGGCTCGTGATTTGATACAAAAATCAATTCCACCCGGCGATATTCACTGGAGTGAAAGTTTACCACTTCTGATTTCCGACACCCAACCGGCACAAAAACGGAAACCCCTTTCGGGAAGATTTGTCGTTCCGGCAGAATTTTTAGATTTGGCGGAGGCCGTTGCTTACGCACGTGATGAGGATCGTTGGGATTTGCTGTACAGAATATTGTACCGGCTTCAATTTGAAAATCCCAATTTGATGAAAATCGCGGTGGATCCGGATATCCACCAGGCACAACTGCTTCAAAAAGCTGTTCGCCGAGACATCCATAAAATGCATGCATTCGTGCGCTTCAAAAAAACCACCATCGAAGGCGAAGAAGCTTACGTCGCTTGGCATAAAGCCGAGCATTTGACCGTGCGTCCGGGAACTCCATTTTTTGCTCGTCGCTTTGGGGATCGCCGCTGGTCTATTTTTACTCCGGAAGAATCCGCGCACTGGGATTTGAAAACCCTTACGTTTGGGCCAGGCATGGAACAACATCAGTTCACGACTGTCGATCAGTGGGATGACGTTTGGAAAACGTATTACAAATCGATTTTTAATCCCGCGCGAATTAAAATTAAAATGATGAAGAGCGAAATGTCGCCAAAGTATTGGGCGAGTATGCCGGAAACATCTTTGATTCATGAACTCGTTCGAGAATCTCCAAAAAGATTGCAGCAGATGGCGCTGAACCACAATCGCGCCGCCGTTGTCGATCCAAGTTTGCCCTTGGCGCAACTGCGCGAGCTTTCAAAATCTTGTACGGCCTGTCCGCTGTTTGGGCACGCGACCCAAACTGTCTTCGGCAATGGTACAGAGAACGCCGAGATTATGATTGTGGGTGAACAGCCCGGGGACCAAGAGGACTTGGCAGGTCTGCCCTTCGTTGGACCTTCCGGCAAGATTTTGGACCAGGCGCTTTCGGCCGCGGGGCTTTCGCGCGATGGACTTTACTTAACAAACGCGGTGAAACATTTTAAATGGGTGCGCAGCGATAAAGTGCGATTGCATCAGAAGCCAACTGGAGGGGAAATGCATGCGTGCAAACCTTGGCTAGAAGCTGAGATCGCACGCGTGAAACCAAAAATCATCATTGCACTGGGCGCAACCGCCGCAACTGCCGTCATGGGGCGCCTGCCAAAAATTACGACCGAACGTGGAAAAGTTTTTACGGAGTTCAACGTCGCATCCGCGGTTATCATTTCTTGGCATCCGGCAGCCATATTACGGGCGCCGAGCGAACAAGAGTCACAGCTGCGGCAGTCGCAACTTGCTAATGATTTAGCTCTTGCGAAGAGCGTGCTTCAAAATCAGAAATTAGTCACGACGCCGTAGATAGCTTCCACCGCTTCGGCCATTTTCTCGTAATTCAGCGTTTCAGGAGTGTCGGTAATTTCGTGGTAATTATTATTTCTGAAAAATGCCGTGTCGGTGATCATGACCGCGGGATAACCTTGCTCCCAGTAACTGCGGTGATCCGAAAAATCAATCCCCACTAAAGCTTTGGGCGCAGCAAGCCCCTCCACCGAAATTTTAGAATTCGCCTGCATCAGAACTTTTACTTTGCGCACCAAGAATGGCGATGTGTAATCGCCAATGACAGAAATAAAGTGGCCCACCGTCGGATAAACCGTCCCTAAAATTTTGTGCGGAAATTTTTGAGAACCTGGCTCATCACTGTAAAATCCGAGCATTTCCAGACTCAACATAAGTCTAACGTCTACGCCTGCCGCCTTAAGACTTTGCGCGTGAACAGCGCTCCCCATGAAAGCTGTCCTAAAGAACGGAGGCTCTTCCAATGTGTAAGCGACTAAATCTACGCGGCTCTTTAAATCCGGAAGCCGCTTCCGTAATAATCTCGATAGCTCTAACAGTCCCGCAACGCCGCTTGCGTTGTCGTCTGCACCAGGCGCCTCTCCGGCAACATCGTAATGCGCGCCGATCACAATTCGCGGACCATCGACGGGACCAAAACTAGTCATTAGGTTCTTATAGATTTTTTGGTTCGCGACAAACTTTTGTTCCACCACCGCGTAGCCAGCGGCTTCCCACTCTTTGCGGATATATTCTGCGGCCTCGTTAAGACCTTCTTCGTGATTAGAATTGCGAACAACCTTAGTGTGCACGAGCGCGACAACGTCTTCATTCAAGTGTACGGGGTTGGCGAGATCCTCGGACGAGATCGTCCGTATCGAGGCGATTTCTTTTTGTTCGAAGAAGTAAAAGCCGCCGATTGCCAAGATCAAGACCGCTATAATTCCACCATATTTCATCGCTTCACCGCGTACCTATTTCAAAATATCAAGAACGGCGTTGGCATTGCGTTTGACCGATTTAGTTTTTGAGTTTTTAGATAATTTCGCAAATGCTTGGTACGCGGGTTTCATGAGACAAACGGGATCCGTGTCGGATTTTTTACAAGCCTCTTGGATCATGTAACTAGCGGTCGTTAACAGTCTATTATAAGCCGCCGCCTTTTTCTCGAGCTGTTTTTCTGCGCCGTCATTGATCAACTTCACGTACTGGTTGCTGACGTCGTCCAACGTCTTTGCGGGCTCCTGCATTCTCGGAAGCGAGTTTGCCATCACGTCTTTGCAGAGGGCCGCACTCGCGTCTTTCTTATCCACTGAAATAAAGCT
>JACMRP010000267.1 GCA_014376325.1 Pseudobdellovibrionaceae bacterium | reverse complement strand
TCGAACCAAAATAAAATTTAGCCTTGGCATCGCGGTTGCTTTTCTAATTGGTGGGACACATGAGTCGTCCCTAATAGGAGAATCGCAACCGATGTTTGAACTAGATAACCTTCATAAGTCCAGCGAGCACGTCCAGGAAATCGAAAACGTTTCACAAGTTGAAATTCAGACGCCGCAGGTATACTTTAACCGTGAAAAAGCTCTTCGCGATTTCGACCGTGAAACTGAAGTTTCACAAGCGCGCAACTTCGGGGGATCACTCGATGAAAAAGCCGCGACCCTTTTGGCAAATGCCCGCGTGCTATTTAAGCACAAAGAATATCCGCTCGCGCTGAATCTCCTACGCAATGCCAGCAATCACGATTCAAAAAATGTTTCGATACTCAGTCTGCTCGCGGAGTGTTTAGAAAAGACACTGCGGCTGGAAGAGGCTTTAAAAGTCCGCAACGTCATCGTCAGAATCGATTGTCACTTTGATCAAGTGCAAAAGCTTGCAACTTTGCATTACAAGCTTGGCCAAGATGAATTGGCTTCTGGTAAATACTTCGAAGCCCTTTCGATGCTGACTGAAGAAAATGAAGCTATTTTTGAAATTTACAAAAACCTTGGCAATATCTTAGTTCGCCAGGGCGACTTCGAAGGTGCTGAAGAATATTACAACAAGGCCTATACGATCAATCCGCAGTCTGACACTTTGCTCGTGAACTTCGGAACGCTCGAAGTTCAGCGGCAAGATTACGACAAGTCTTTGTACTGCTTTCGTCAGGCCGTCGAAGTGAACAAGAAAAATGACAAAGCTTGGGTAGGCCTTGCAATGGTTCACTCGCAGATGGGCGATCAAGAGCTTGCATGGGCAAATCTTGAAACGGCACTGGATATTAACCCATCAAATCGTACGGCGGTTCACTTAATTTCTAATTGGGGTCTTCGCGACAATCGTTGCGCGCAAAGTATTGCGGTTTTGCAAGCGTACCTTGGTGATGTTGAGTTCGACGAAGGTTTGTCATTGGTGCTTATCAATTTATATTGCGGCAATAGCCAAATCACCGAAGCGCAGCTCGAGTGCGAACGTGTCCTTCTTTGGAATCCAAAAAATATCGAAGTTGCTGAACTAAAATCCAAACTTAAGAAAATTAAGAAGGCATAGCCCGATGAACACTATTTCTTTTTCAGAAAATGCAGAAGGTTACCTGATTCCCCTTGAGGGAACCGTGGCTTTGTGCAGCCTAAAAGATGCCACCTCGGAAGCCGAAAAATGGGTTAGCGAGCAGAATATGAGCATTTCGAACGAGATCGTGGTCCTTGGGCTTGGTGCGGGCTTCCACATCCGTGCCTTGCAAGAGGCGCATCCGGGTTTAAAAATTCATATTGTTGAATGCCGTGACCAACTTGCGCCGATCTACAAGAAACAGATTCAATCCGTTATCGAAAATTATTCTTGTTATCATAATCTAGAAGAATTGCTGAGCTCAGAGCTCTTCGAACGGACGATCACGAAGTCATTGCCGGTTTACTTCTTTCGGCAGTGTTGGGGAATGCAAGAGGATCTATTTTACTCCCTCTGGAAGAACCTGACGGGACGATCGGTTTACGCGATCGCACGCCATTTCGCAAACCTGGGGTTAGAAATCGACGAGACAACTTTGGCGACCTTAAAAACCACCGAGGCCCCTTTAACTATTAGGGACGCGACAGATATCATTATAAATTCTAAAACCCCAGAGGCGCGGGCGCAACGGAGCTATTTCGAAGCTCTCAAGGAGCTTATTAAGTGAAAATTCTTGGAATGTCGCTTTTAAGACTGGGTGATTTAGTTTTGCAGCGACCGCTTATCGAAGGCCTTAAGCTAAAGCATCCAGGTAGCGAAATTCATTTATTGATCAACAAGCAGTTTTCGCAGGTAGAGTTTCTGTTCGCGGGTATCGTAGATCGATTTATATATTTTGACCGAGACCAATTACAAAAGAGCTGCGGCGAAAACGAGTTCAACATTTTCTGGGGACTCCAGAATTTAAAGACCATGGTTGCCGAGCTCAATGAAGAACACTACGAAGTTATCTATAACTTTACCCACAATCGGTTGACCGCTCATATTGCGGGACTGGTGAACACGAAATTCCAGTTCGGAATCTATTCCGAGCAAGGAAGATTTCACGGGCTGAATAATCCATGGATTCAATTTTTCAATAGTTACTTCGGCACTCCGGATGCCGCGGGCTTTCATTACACCGAGCTTCTCGCGAAGGCGTTAGAGATTCCGTTGAAAGCGGCCTCTTCTAAAACGACGAAGGCGAACGGCCAAAAATTAATTCTGATTCAGCCACTGACAAGTGACCGTAAGAAAAATTGGCAGATTGAAAGTTACCAGAAATTAGCGAAACGCATTTTTATAGAAACGGATTACAGCGTCCGTATCCTTGGCGCGCCGTTTGAAAAAGAAATCTTATCGTCCTATTTTTCGGAGAGTGAATTGCTGATATGCGATTTTGAAGAAGCTTCGAATCACATTCGAAGCGCGGCATTGCTTGTCACTGGCGATACGAGCGTAAAGCATATTGCGGCCCTTCACGAAGTACCGATCCTGGAATTATCCTTGGGGAGCAGTCAGCCAATGCAAACCGGGGCTTACTCTCACGATTCGATGATCCTTGAAAGCCGAGTCGCCTGTGGCCCATGTCCACATTCGGCACCGTGCTCGCAATCAAGCCAGAAGTGTGCGGAGCAAATGTCGGTGGACGCTGTTTTTGCCGCGACACTTCGAATGATCGGTATTGCTAAAACGCCTTGGATAGCGTTCGCGCAACGCTACACCGAAATGAATGTTTACCGTACCCAAATCAATCATGGGATTGGTTGGACGATTGAATGCCTGTCTGTTGGACAGAAAAATAATTTGGATGAAGTTTTACAACGTAAGATGATGATCGTCGAAGAATTAGACCGCCGTCATCACGCAACCAGCAAGGGAGCTGCCAATGAGCGAACTCGAAAATTACCTGACAGTGGCGCTGAAGCGTCTTGAAAAAGCCTACAAAGAAGTCATTAAGACTCAGGGCTACAATGCAGAGGCTGAAAAATTAAAGATATTGGCAGAAATCGTCAGAGAGCAGGGTGGAAATGAAAATATTAGTAATCCAGCTCGCTAGGCTCGGCGACATCTACATGACTTGGCCCGCGCTCCGGGCTCTCAAACGTGAAAATCCAGGTGGTGAATTACATTTCCTGACGCGTTCAAAATTTGAAGCGGCGACCGAAGGACTTAACGTCGTTGATCGTCACATTCATCTTCCGACTCAATTTATGCTGGAGCCGTTGATTCGGCCCGTACTAGATTTAGAATCGTCCGTTGAGCGTGTCGATCGCTTCATCAGTAGCCTAAAAGGAGAGTTGTACGATAAAATTGTGAACTTCACATTTTCCCCATCTTCTAGTTTTATCGTGCACGCCATTTCGGATCCGAAAACCCATGTAATTGGTTACAGCAGGCACAGTGATGGTTACTTAGCGATCCCTGATGAAGTCAGCTCGTATTTTTACGCTCAGGCGGGCATCGGTTATCCGAATCGAGTTCATCTAACCGATATTTTTATTTCGATGTTGGGTTTAGAGTATCAAGAATCCGATTGGGTTGCCCCGCGCGTGGATGGACGCGATTTTGGACTGCCAGAAAAGTACATTCTGGTTCACATTGGGGCTTCCGAAGCAAAAAAGACCTTACCGCCGTTCAAGTGGGCAAGAATTCTGAAAAACTTTTTTGATTCGAACTTAGATACTCCGATCGTGATGATCGGATCCGCTAACGAACGTAATTTAGGCGAGGCTATCGAAGCGGGCGTTAGTCGCGGTAAGGTGATTAATCTAATTGGCCAAACGCAATTACGAGAGATATTTCATCTGTTAAGGGGCGCACAGTTGTTAGTCGGCTGCGATAGCGCGCCGATGCACATGGCAAGTTTAACCAACACCACGTGCCTCAACATTAGTTTCGATTCGGTCAACTTTTGGGAGACCGGCCCGAAAGCCACGCTCAGCTATGTGTATCGCGCGGCCTTTCCGGAAGATGTCGTTTCGGAAGAGGTCGGTCTCGCAATTCATCAAATATTGCAAGGCGCGGCTCCGGCCGGGCTTATCGAACGGACTTCGGGATTATCCAGTTTCAAACTTCCAGAAGAAGATACCCAAGAACTCTTCACTTGGAATTTGATTCAAGCGCTTTACCTTGGCGCAAATTTTCCCGTGACTGACGATTTGCAGTTTTGTCAGGCGGTAGAAAAAATCAGTGACGTGAATGCTCTCGCCAAGGATCACATCCGGCAGATACCAGACAAAGGTCTGGCCGTGATGGGTCCATTGATCGAGCGAAGTGACGACATTATGAAAGCAGTTTCGCGTCTGGTGCCGTCGGTCCTGCCACTGGTTAAATGGTACTTAACCGAAAAGCTGCGAATTGCGCCCGCGTCCAACGAAGTGGTAGCCGCAAAGACGGTGGAAGTTCACGAAAAGCTGCAAAGGATCTTGAGCGTTTATATGCTAGGCGATAGCATGAAGGCTCATGAATCAATCGCAAAAGAGTGAAAACATCCTGTGGGTCTCTAAAGACCCACTGCCCGAAGCCGTTCGTCAGCTAAAACTGGCAAGCAAAGTGGATTGGTCTGAAGCGCAATCCAGCGTTCAGGCAGAGCGACTTTTAACGACCGGACGCTTTGCGGTCGTCATCGTCTCTACGGATTTGGAAGAAAACACCGCGCTCGATTTGTTGTATTCGGCGCGGACTCATCAAACATTTGCTTCTCGCATCCTTAGGTCCCAAGGCCTGAGCGAACGTTTAGTGCGCGAGAGCATCAATCGCGGGCAAGTCTTAAGGATCATTCCGCACGAAATCGACCTGAGCGAGTTCCGTGGCTTTATCGATAATGCTCTCGAAAAAAATCACGAGCGGTCGCAGCAGTCGCAATTGTTAAAAGAGTCCTCGCGGCAAAATCGCGAGCTCGAGGCATTTACCAATAGCTTAGAACAGCTGGTTGAAGAGCGGACCCTGCACATTGAGATATCTCATAAAGAAGAAAGCGAAAAGTTAAGTCGCGAACGATTATTAATCCGATTTACTAAAGAACTCGCTTCGCAAAACTCTTTCGAAGACATCCTGCAAGTGCTTCGTAAAGAACTCAGAAAGTTTCATAAACTAGGGGATCCTATTTTAGCTTACCGCTTTGGCGGCAACCGAACTCATCTAATGAGCTTTCATGGCGGACATTTTTCGCAAACCGAAACCAAGATAGAATTTGAATTTCCCGAAAAGCATTATTTGAACCATCCAGAATTGGTAATGCATTTTGCGAATCATTTTGGGCGACCCTTCATAAAAACGCTGATTTTCCCTCTAGAATTAAAATTAATCCGTCAGTTGGCCGAAGGCAAAGCAGAAGCCATACTGTGCTTTGAAAGCTCGCTTGCCGATAAGGAACTGAACTTTTTTATGGAATATATCAGTGACCGGATCGCTCCGCTGAGCGTGGCGCTAGATCGGGTGTTGCTTGAAAACCAGCTTTCAAGTTTTTCGTACCGATGGGAAAAAACATTCGACAGTATGAAAGATCCAATCGCGTTGGTAGACGTTGATTACGAAGTTGTCCGGGCGAATAAAAAATTCTCTGATAGTCCCGCAGGTCGCACCTGTCACGAAAGTTTTGCCGGACGTCTTGATATCTGTCCGGGTTGCCCTGTTGCACGCGCGATCAAAGAAAAATCACCGGAGAGCGGTCAAATCAAAGTGGGCGACCGCACATATCAAGTTCATAGTTACCCGATCGTCGTTGAAAGTGGTGGACGCGCCACGAACGTCGTAAATCAGTACGTGGACATTACCGAATCACAAGAGCTCTATCTAAAAGTTTTGCAGAGTGAAAAAATGGGGGCCATCGGCAAGCTTGCCGGTCACATCGCGCACGAGCTGAATAATCCGTTGACCGGTTTGCGATCGCTATCTCAAGTTTTGATTCAGGAAACAACTCCGGGCGAGGCGTTGCATTCAGATTTAATTGAAATAGAAAAAGCGTCCCTCAGATCACAAAGAATAATTAAAAATCTTTTGGAGTTCTCTTTGAGTGATAACCAGCCGCAAGTTTTGGTATCGCTCGACGACGTCGTCGAAAAAACTTTACCGATGTTAAAAACGGCGCTCCGGTCGCACCGCTTTCATCTGAAGTTGCAATCGAAAGATGCGCTGGTTCAAGCGGAACCTCACCTATTGCAACAAGTGGTTTTTAATTTGGTGAACAATGCCTGCCAGGCCATGAAGGATGCTGGGACACTAACGGTCTCTTCAAGAGTTATCGATTCCACCCTGGTAGAGCTAACGATAGGGGATACCGGGCCCGGAATTCCGCCAGAAATCCAGGGCAAGATCTTCGAAGCTTTTTTCACCACAAAAAAAGAAGGACTTGGAACCGGACTTGGATTAAGTATGTCCAAATCCGTCGTGGAAAAATTTGGCGGCAAGATTCGTTTTGAATCGAAAGCCGGGCAGGGGACCGTTTTTGTTATTACGCTCCCGATTCGAGAGAAAAAAACATGAAGATACTCATAATAGATGACGAACCCCTTGTCCGCAGATCGCTCGGACGAGCTTTTAAAAGCCGCGGCCACGACGTGTCTGAAGCGGAAGACGGACTTCACGGGCTTGAGGCCTGGAAGAGCGGGAAGCCCGATCTCGTTTTCTTAGATGTATTGATGCCAGGGATGACGGGGCCCCAAGTGCTGCGCGAAATTGGTAAGGCGCGAACGGGCAAGGTTATTTTGATTTCGGCGTTTTCAGGAGAGCATAACATGCAGACCGCCACCGAAATGGGCGCAGATTTATTTTTGCCGAAACCCTTCGAAGACATTTTTGCGGTCGTCACGTTGGCCGAGGACTTCTTGAAATGAGAATCATCTCTGGAAAATACAAAGGACATCCCCTAGTCGCGTTTGATGCGGACCACATTCGGCCGACTACCGACAGGGTCAAAGAGACCTTGTTCAATAAGCTGATGTTTCAGATCGAAGGGGTCCGCGCGGTTGACTTATTTTCTGGGACCGGGAATCTCGGAATCGAAGCCCTTTCGCGCGGGGCCCGTGAAGTGATTTTCGTCGAGAAGCACCCAAAATCAATTCAGATTCTAAAGAAGAATTTAGAAAAGTTAAAAGTTCCGCCGGGGGATTACAAGGTCATCAACATGGACGTCCTAGCTTATTTGAAGAGCTACCAGGGCGAGGCATTCGATATCATCTTTGCAGATCCTCCTTTTACGGAAAAAATGGCCCACGCGGTCATGGAGCACGCAAGCGTTAGCCCTGCCTTTGGAGCCGAAACTCTTCTGACCATCGAGTCTGAAAAACGCGAACAGTTAGAAGAGGCTTACGGCGATCTAGAGCGTTATGACCAACGCGCATTTGGTTATAAAATTCTTTCTTTCTTCAGGAAAAAATCGGATAAGTAACCCCATGAGTAAAATTGCGGTGTATCCAGGCAGTTTCGATCCGATCACTCTGGGTCACGTCGATATCATCCAACGAATTTCAAAATTGTACGACCAGACGGTTGTGCTCATTTCGCAGTCGCCGAATAAGTCATCTTTTTTTACTGCCGAAGAGCGAAAGCAGCTCATCGAAAAAAGCCTTAGCCATCTAAAAAACGTGACCGTCGAAATTCACGATGGCCTGACGATCGATTATATGAAAAAAATTAAATCCAACGTCATCGTTCGTGGTTTGCGCGCGGTTGTCGATTTCGAATACGAATTGACCATGGCAAATATGAATAAAATGCTCGCGCCGAATATCGAAACCCTTTTGGTGTTTGCGGATCCAAAATACTATTTTATTTCTTCTCGGGGAGTAAAAGAAGTCGCACAGCATGGGGGCTCTATGCACGGTCTCGTTCCTGATCTTGTCGCCGAAGCTTTAATTAAAAAACTGAAAAGGCCTTAGCCATGTTGTCAAAACGCGCTCAGAATCTAAAAACTTCTCCAACTTTATTTTTGGTCGCCAAAGCGAAAGAGCTTCAAGCTCAGGGACATTCGGTGATTTCGTTGACGGTCGGAGAGCCCGATTGGCCAACTTTCCCAGCGGCTGCCAAAGCCGGACAAGAGGCGATCGAAAAGGGCATCACGAAATATACTCCGGCTAACGGAACGATCGAATTGCGTCAAGCGATCGGCGCGAAACTAAAAACCGAAATCGGAATCGACTATGGTCCAAAGTGCGTGACCGTCGCGACGGGCGCGAAGTTCATTATTTTTGGTGCATTGCAAATGCTGGTGAGTCCGGGCGAAGAAGTTATTATTAATTCCCCGTACTGGGTCAGTTATCCAACGATGATCGAACTTGCTGACGGCGTTCCCGTCATCGTTGAGTGCGGCGAAAAAGATCACTTTAAAATGACTCCAGAGAAGTTAGAAAAGGCGATCACTCCAAAAACAAAAATATTCTTGTTCTGTTCGCCCAGCAACCCGACCGGACTGGTGTACACAAAAGAAGAATTGAGAGCTTTGGCCGATGTTTTGAAGAAACATCCGCACGTGTTCGTGATTTCGGACGATATGTACAACCGCTTGATGTTTGATGGCACGAAGGTTGCGCCGCATATCCTGCACGTGGCTCCAGAATTAAAAGACCGTGTCATCGTCGTGAACGGTGGATCGAAGGCATATTCAATGACCGGATGGCGCATTGGTTGGGCCGCGGGTCCAGAAAAAATTATTACCGCGATGGGCGATTACCAAAGTCAGTCGACCGGATCGCCATCCAGCATTTCTCAGTACGCGGCGATTGCCGCGATCAAGTTGACCGAACCTGATATCGATGCGGCCGTAAAAACTTTAATCCAACGTAAGAGCTTCGCGATGGAAGAATTTAAAAAAGTTCCCCAGCTGCGCGTGATCGAACCGCAAGGTGCTTTTTACCTTTGGGTAGAGGTGAAGTCTCTGTACGGCAAAAGCTATCAGGGTCAAAAGATCAACTCTTCGAAAGACTTCGCGGACATTTTGCTGAATAAGTTTTACGTCGCCACCGTTCCGGGCAACGAATTCGGCTGTGACGGTTATCTTCGTTTAAGCTTCGCCTGCACCGAGGCACAAATGAAAGAAGCGATCGAGCGCATGGGCAAATGCATGAGTGAATTAGTCTAAAAAAAAGGGAGCTCCTCGCGGAACTCCCTTTAGGTCATCATCGTTTGGGTTAAAACTACGGACACATGTAAGACATCTCGATGCGGGTTCCCTGAACCACCGCTTGGGTAAAGCTCAGCGCCGCGCCGCTGACGGAATAATCTGTTCCTCTTGCCGCCGTCGCACCGCCAACTTTTACTAACAAGCTAGAGATTGGAGCCGGTGCGCACTCTAGAGTAATGTTCTTCAAAGAGTTCGTAATTTTTTGGGTGAACAAGTTCAGATTATCCTGAAAGTTTGCATTACAGATGCTGCTGACTCCGCCGCCGGTTAAGTTAGAAGCTTCGATATATTTCGAGCCCATGTGCGATGCGGAAGTCACGTTTTGACCGGCCGCCGT
>JACMRP010000266.1 GCA_014376325.1 Pseudobdellovibrionaceae bacterium | reverse complement strand
TGATGCAAGTTGGAAATGTTGAATATGTCAGCACCGAGGCCATCGAAGACCTGCTTGCGGGACCGGGCCGTGTCGTGCCGGTCATCGCCCCGATTGGCGTTGGCAAGGGCAAGGACGGGCAAATAGAAAAATACAATATCAACGCCGACTGGGCCGCGACGCAGATCGCAATTGCCGTTCACGCTCGCAAGTTGATTTTCTTGACCGACCAAGAAGGCGTTTTAGACCATAACCGAGAACTGATCACGAAAGCTCGACCGTCACTCATGCGAATGTGTATCGAGCAAGGCGTGATCGCGGGTGGCATGATGACAAAAGTGAACGCGATGATCGCGGCCGTCAACGCGGGCGTGGGCCAAGTGCGTGTCCTGAACGCCGCTTCAGCCGGGCTTTTGTTGACAAACGACAAGATCGGGACTCTTCTGACCGGCGATATTATGACGAACAAACGCGGAGTGCTGCATGAGCGTGCAAGCTGAAAATAAAGATTCAAAATCATCGCTGAGAAACGAAACGCAGCTTCGTTTGCTAGCGTTGCGAAAGCTCGTTCGCGATGGTGACGCCAGCACGCAAGAAGAAATCTGCGAAGCTCTTCGCAAGCAAGATTTTGACGTCACCCAGAGCACGGTGTCTCGCGATTTGCGAAGAATTGGCGCGGTAAAAATCACCAGCCCCGACGGCGAAGGTGTTTTTCACTTGCCGGAAGAGCTCTCGGGATTGCAACAAAGAGTCAGTCATGATTTGACTGGATTAGTGACAGAGATTAAATCGAACGAAACGATGATCGTGATGCACACAATGCCGGGCTCTGCCAGCTTGGTTGCAAGACACTTGGATAACTTGCGCGACGATTTAGGAATTCTCGGCACGATCGCGGGCGACGATACAATTTTTGTAACGCCGCTCTCGATTAAAAAGATTGCGCTGATCGTACGCAAAATAGAAAACGAATTTTAGGAGGCTACATGCAAAATAAAAACTACGGAGAGATCACCGGACCCATCGTGATCATCGGCTTCGGTTCGATCGGCAAAGGTATTTTACCGCTGATCGAAAACCATTTTAAATTCGACAAACAACGCTTAGTCGTCATCGACCCGATCGATCGCGATCGCAAAATCTTGGACGAGCGTGGAATCAAATACGTCAAAACTGCGATCACCGCGCAGAATTACGAAGAAGTTTTAAGGCCATTGCTTAAAAACGGCAGCGGCACCGGTTTCTGCGTGAACTTATCGGTCGACGTCAGTTCGCTCGACGTGATGAAGTTCTGCCGCGATATCGGCGTCTTTTACATCGACACCGTCGTTGAACCTTGGACCGGATTTTATTTCGATGAAAAGATGGATGCCTCCGATCGTTCGAACTACGCCCTCCGCGAAACCGTCCTCGCCGAACGGAAACAAAATTCAGGTGGAATCACCGCCGTTTCTTGCTGCGGAGCCAATCCGGGCATGGTGTCTTGGTTTGTAAAACAAGCCTTGGTTAATTTAGCGAAGGATCTAAAGATCTCTTACGACAAACCAAAAACTCGCGAAGAGTGGGCAAAGCTCATGCAAAAATTAGGCGTGAAGGGTTTGCATATTGCAGAACGCGACACGCAAAGATCAAAACGTCCAAAGCCGATGAACAATTTCGTCAACACATGGTCGGTCGAAGGTTTTATCAGTGAAGGTTTGCAACCCGCAGAGCTTGGCTGGGGCACATTCGAAAAATGGATGCCCGAAACCGCAAGACGCCACAAAGACGGCTGCCAGGCCGCTATTTATTTGCAACAACCTGGTGCAAATACCAAAGTCCGCAGCTGGTGCCCGACGCCGGGTCCACAGTACGGCCGCTTGGTAACTCACAACGAAGCAATCTCGATTGCGGATTATTTTACGGTCGGCACCGGTAAAGACGCAACTTACCGTCCGACTTGTCACTACGCCTACCATCCCGCAAATGATGCGATTTTATCACTCGAAGAAATGTTCGGAAGCTCTGGTGGCCGTCAGCCGGAACAACATATCTTAGATGAAAATGAAATCGTCGACGGAATTGATGAATTAGGAGTCCTACTTTACGGCCACGCAAAGAATGCGTACTGGTACGGTTCACAACTTTCGATTGAAGAGACGCGCAAGCTTGCGCCTTACCAAAACGCAACGGGTTTGCAGGTCACGTCAGCCGTGCTCGCCGGAATGGCGTGGGCGCTCGAAAATCCAAAGGCCGGCATTGTTGAAGCCGACGAAATGGATTTTGAACGTTGCTTAGAATTCCAGATGCCTTACCTGGGCCCGGTCAAAGGATATTATACCGATTGGACTCCGCTTGCGAATCGTCCAGGAATGTTCCCGGAAGATATCGATAAATCGGATCCATGGCAGTTCAAAAATATTTTGGTTCGTTAGGTATTGTTTGAATCCGCCGCGTTCGTCAGATCATGAAGAATGCGGCTGATCACCGCATTGTCCAGAGCTCTGAATTCCGGTTTTTTTGACGGAAATTCTTTGTGGCGTTTCATTAACGGCATCTTGGTCATGCAATCAATCTATGCGTGCCTTGCTTTTTTATCATTACATATTAGGGTAAGACGCTAGTTGGAATTACTTTTAGGATTGGAAATATTATGAAACACGGAATGGTTACAGCCTTGTCATTTTTTATGTTCGTCGCCTGCACGCCTTCGGCAAAGCAGATGAGCGCGCTGCTTGAAGAGCACCCAGAAATCTTAGCGAACGCGATCGAAAAAAATCCGGATCAGTTCATGGCCTCCGTGCAGAAAGCCGCCCAGGGCGCCCAAAGCCGTGCACAAGAAAACGCCGCGAAAGCCGAAGAACTCAAGTTCGAAGAGGAGCTCAAAAATCCACTGAAGCCTGAGATTGATGACAAACGCGCGATGATGGGCGAAGTAAACGCTCCAATCACGATCGTGGAATACACTGACTTTCAATGTCCCTACTGTAGCCAAGGTTATAAAACTTTAGAACAGGTTCGTAAAATATACGGCAATAAAGTCCGCGTATTGGTTAAGAGTTTGCCGCTGCCGATGCACCCGCTCGCGATGCCGGCGGCACTCAGATTTGAGGCGCTGCGAATTCAGAATGCCGAGAAGGCCTTCGCTTTTTACCACGAAATATTTTCTGACCAACGAAAGCTGAACTCGGGCGGCGAAAAGTATCTCGATGCCGTTGCTAAAAAAGTCGGCGCAGACACGGCCAAACTTAAAAAAGACATGAACTCTGATGTTGTACGCGCCATTATCGACAAAGATATGGCAGAGGCCGAAAAATTCGGAATCTCCGGAACGCCGGGATTTATCGTCGACGGTGTTTCTATTCGCGGTGCTTATCCATTCGAGACGTTTCAGAAAATCATCGACCGTAAGCTCGCCGCCAATAAATAAATTGCCGCCAAATTACGGCGCTTTGACACCCCGATGCCTTATTTTTGATCCCACGGACCCCTCGTAAGATCCTGGAGGCACGGGGCTTGCTTCGTAGTGGGTACCCCACTGAAGGAGTGTCGCGTGAACACATTTATCCTGGCCGCAATTGGAGTCTTCTTAATGGCCCAAACCGTTTTCGGTGCGGAAGCCAAAAGTGTTTGCGACGGAAAGATCTTGTACATGATTTCGATGACCCC
>JACMRP010000265.1 GCA_014376325.1 Pseudobdellovibrionaceae bacterium | reverse complement strand
TAACATTCCACCAATACTTGCGGTGGCTCAGCAGATGAACAAGGGCGGTAAAGATTTACTGCGCGGTTTGGTGACCGGCTACGAACTTCACGTGGATCTGGTAAAAGCGATCTGTTTGCATGAATTTAAAAAAGATCACATCGCGC
The DNA here is from genome assembly GCA_014376325.1 of Pseudobdellovibrionaceae bacterium. The sequence goes on along the minus strand of JACMRP010000265.1, from coordinate 2,422 downwards.
ATCTTTGTCCTGCACAGGCGGCTGGCATCGGCACTTTGCTGGGACTTCCGACCGAAACAATTTTCCAGGCGATTCAACAAGCGGTGCACGTATCCTTCACGACTCGTCAATCGCGTAAGGGCGAAATTTCTTCTTGGAAGGCTTACGCTCCAGCGCACGCGGGTAAATTGGCGATCGAAGCAGTCGACCGCGTGATGCGTGGTGAAGGGGCTCCGTCGCCAATTTACGAAGGCGAAGATTCGGTCATCGCCTACATGTTGTCAGGTAAAAACGGAAAGTACGAAGTGCCGTTGCCAGAAGTCGGCGAAGAAAAGCGCGCGATTCTTGAAACTTACACCAAAGAGCATTCTGCAGAATACCAGTCGCAAGCCTTGATCGATCTTGCCGCTCGCATGAAAACAAAAATCACCAACTTCGACGATATAGATAAAATCGTTATTCACACTTCGCACCACACTCATTACGTGATTGGAACCGGCGCTAACGATCCACAAAAAATGGATCCAAAAGCATCCCGCGAAACATTGGATCATTCTATCATGTACATTTTTGCCGTCGCCCTTGAAGACGGCACTTGGCACCACGTAAAATCATACGAACCATCGCGCGCTCAACGACCAGAGACCATTAAACTCTGGAACAAAATTACAACGGTTGAAGACGCAAAATGGACCGAGGCCTACCATGATGCAAATCCAGATAAAAAACGCTTCGGCGGCCGCGTCGAAATTTTCTTTAAAAATGGAACGACCTTGGTTGACGAACTTGGGGTTGCGAACGCGCATCCTGCTGGAGCAAAGCCTTTCAAACGTGCAGACTATATTCGTAAGTTTGATATGTTGACCGAAGAAGTTATCACCAAAGAAGAACGCAACCGTTTTGTCAGCCTTGTCGAAAACTTGGCGGACCTAACTGCGGCCCAAATTCAGCAACTGAACGTGCAAATTTCTTTGGATAAATTGACCAATAACAAACGCGATACCAAAGGGATTTTCTAAATGTTATTTCCAGAAATCACCCCGGCCCAGAAGCGCAAAAACTTTCGTGACCAGTTAAAAACCGGAAAGCTTTTACAGTTTCCGGGTTCATGGTCCCCGCTCGTCAGTATGGCGATCGAAAAAGAGGGCTTCGATGGGGTTTATATTTCTGGATCCGTCTTATCGAACGACCTCGGTTATCCCGATATCGGTTTGACGACCCTTACAGAAGTCGCACAGCGTGGACGACAAATTGCGCGAACGACGAAGCTTCCGACGATTTTAGATATCGATACCGGTTTCGGTGAACCGATGAGCGCCACCCGCACGGTTCAGGAAATGATCGAGATGGGACTCGCCGGTTGCCACATCGAAGATCAAATTAATCCAAAACGTTGCGGCCACCTCGACGGCAAGGCCCTTGTCGGCAGTGACGACATGGTTCGCAAAGTCGCGGCTGCGGCAAAGGGTAAAAAATTGGATGAAAATTTTCTTCTGATTGCCCGAACAGACGCCCGCGCCGTCGAGGGGCTTGATAAAGCCATCGATCGCGCGAAGGCCTACATCGATGCGGGTGCCGATTGCATTTTTACCGAGGCCCTCGAAACCGAAAAAGAATTTGAAACTTTTCGTAAGGCCATAAAGGCCCCACTGCTGGCGAATATGACCGAATTTGGCAAGGGCCGATTATACACTTACAAAGAGCTCTCGGATTTGGGTTATAACATCGTCATTTACCCCGTAACGACCTTCAGACTAGCAATGGGCGCAACCGTTAGCGGTCTGCAGGAAATCAAAGCGAAGGGCACGCAAGAAGGCCTCCTGAATAAAATGCAACATCGCAAAGATTTGTACACTCTGACCCGCTACGAGGAATACAACTCTTTCGATACCAGCATCTTTAACTTCAAGGTTAAAAAGTAATTTTCATGCGGCTGGATTGAGGGGAAACTTTGAAAAATATTATCCTTACTTTGACCACCGCTTTTATTTTTTCTGCCTGCGCACCGGGATCCGATAGCGCAAAGACCGCGCCTGTTCCAGTGACCGGAATGCCGATGATGACCGGAAAAGATATTACCAACCGAAGCCTGTGCAAAGGCGCGACTCCGGAAGGCGCTTCGGTGTACGTTCGCGGTTGGGAAGCCTCGCACGTGAAAGACGACGGCATGGAGGTCACCACCAAGATTTATTTTTATGCGGAAACGATGTCGCTTTTTTCTTTCTGTAAAAAAGGTGGCGCAGAGACTTACGCAACGGTCACTGCCGACGCCGTCGTCGCGAATGGATTAGTCAACGTGACTCGCGGGGATTCAAAAACAATTCCAGAAACTAAAAATGGTATTAGCATCAGCTGCGAAGCGACCTTGAAAGCTCCCGCAACTTGGACCTATACTTTCGAAGGTCCGTGCCTGCGTCTGAACGATAACGTCGGCACCCTCGTC
>JACMRP010000264.1 GCA_014376325.1 Pseudobdellovibrionaceae bacterium | reverse complement strand
ATGCACGGATACGGTTACGAAACTTCGTACAATCACATGCGCAAGGTGGACACAAAGATTCGTCGGGGACTCAAACTCGCGGCCGGAGAAAAGCTCGGTGAGGTAGGTTGTACCGGTTACTGCACGAAGGCGCATCTGCACTTCGCGGTCAGGCAAAAAGGCCGCATGGTGGATCCACTGAAGTACATCCGGCCATATCCAATCTTCGCGGAACATATGCTCCACGCGAAGATCGCGGCGTTAGAAGAAAACTAATTGCGGTTACAAATAGAAATATATTCTGCGCAACGATTCGTTACGTTGCGTGTAGGCACGCCCGAAACCCCGTAGTAACACTGGTTCACTTGATTGTATTCAACGGTCTCTTCGGTGCCGGCATTGTTCATGTAGCAAGATCCAGATTTAGGAACCACGCATCGGCGATCGACGCTGATATCCCATTGGTCCGGTCGCAAATGACGGCGAATCACTTCAAGTTCTGCGCGATAAGCCGCATCTGCCAACCGGTCGAACGAATCTGCCGGACATGCCGCCGCATCTTGAGTTCGCATGATCACGTAACGTCGCGACTGCGGACAAATCCACGCGGCGCCGGTTGCGGCCGCGGGGTTTTCCAAATTGATTTCCTGAACGCTGACCAAGGTGTTATTGGGATTGTAAATCTCTGGTTGGGCGGCTGCATTGCCACTTGCTAATATGGTATACGGAGCAACATCGGCCGCGAAGTTTAAAAAATATCCTTTGCCGTAAGCAACCGTCGGGTCCGTATTACCAGCAGGGACTCTGGCAGCGTATGCGGAGGCACGAAATGCCGTGTAGGTTAACGACAACATTCGGCTGTTCACCAATTCATTCCGTACGCTGTAGGCCATACCGATATCTTTATTGTAATTGATGGATGCTTCCATCAATTTTTGCGCGGACGTGACCGCTAACGGAAAATAATTTGCGTAGGCGCCTAGGCCGCGAAAGATTGGCTCCATAATTCGATCGTCGGTTAAATCAGACATTAGGTTTGTAAAATCTAAACCTACCGCCGGCACTGCCCCGCTCGCGGTTAACATCGAAGTTGGCGCTCCCCGCGTCCGGATCGACATCTGCAAGGTTGCTTCTGAATTTTCGGGAGTTCCCGCCACGAAAGATTTCAATTGCTCGACGGTAATATCTGTCGCCGGATAAACTGGTTTTAACTTGGATTTCGCGTAAGTCAAAAACTCTGGACGCATGGCAACTCCGCCATTGGCGTAAGCTCCAGCTTTAATCGTAAAAAATCCAGGTTTATTAGTCGCGCCCGTACCGGAGCAGGAATTATAAGTAATTTGATCGAAGGTCGCATCGTACGCGAACGGGGCTGCAGAAGATTTTGCGTCAACCGTTCCGACCGATGAGCCTTCAACAGCTTGATCGAATCCGGCCTTACCACAATTTTGGAAAGCGAACACGAGCATCCCGGCCCCAAGAAGGGCACCAGTGCCTTTAAGGATATAGTTTCGAGCGACTGTCCTCATAGCAATTCCCCCATTTTGAGATTAACACAATCCGTCTTAAACTTTGTCTAAAAACAGGCACTGTCCAGGATGACACACTGGACTTTAGGACTTGTCTTAGAATGAAACGTCTGCAATCTATTAGGCTATGTCTAAAGTAAAAAAAGCAATCATTCCAGCAGCGGGTTTAGGTACCAGATTTCTTCCGGCCACGAAGACCGTTCCCAAAGAAATGCTGACCATCGTAGATGCTCCGATTATATTTTACGTCGTCGAAGAAGCGGTTAAGGCCGGTATCGAAGACATCGTATTGATCGCGGGTCGTGGCAAACATGCGATCGAAGATTTTTTCGATACGTCTTACGAACTTGAAGACCGCCTTGCGAAAGACGGTAAAAGTCATTTGCTCGAGCGTCTCGCGCACATTCGCGATATGGCAAACATCATCAGCATTCGTCAGAAACACGCGCTCGGTCTAGGCCACGCGGTTTTAAGCGGATTGCCCATCGTCGGCAAAGAGCCCTTCGCGGTTTTACTCGGCGATGAAATCACGATGGGATTTAACGGCGAACCTAATGTCACCGCGCAGTTGGTAAATTCGTTCAACGAAACTGAAACATCCACAATCGCGATCATGCAAGTTTTAGAAAAAGAAGTTTCAAAGTACGGCATTGCGGAAGTGACCGAAAAAAGTCCCGGATTTTTTAAGGTGAACTCTTTAATAGAAAAACCGAAACCGTCGGAAACAAATAGCCGTTGGGCGCTTCCGGGTCGTTACGTTTTCGACGGCGAAATAATGGAGATTCTTAAGTCTGCAAAACCTTCCCTGAACGGCGAAATTCAATTAACCGACAGCATGAAGATCCTTTGCGAGCAAAAAGGTCTTAACGCGATGACTTTTAATGCACAACGTTTCGATGCGGGCGATAAATTAGGCTACTTGCAGGCAAATATTGAGTTGGGGCTTCGCAATGCAGAATTGCAAGGCGGCCTCAGAGAATATATCCTAGATCTAGCTCAAAAATTGAAGAACGGATCATTGTGATGATAAATCTTTTTGCCCTTTTGCTTACTGCTGCCTTTGCTTACATTCCACCTACGCGAATGATTCTGCAAAGAACCTCTGAAAACGCTGGCTCCGGCATTTACGCGATCGAGCAAGAAGTGCAATTCACCAGCGCACAAGATTCTTTTTTCGTAAAAGAAACTTGGCTAGTAGAGAACGATCATTCGATGCGATTAACCGTCACCGGAACGAAAGATCTTAAAGACCAATTTAAAATGCAATACGTTTACGCTGGCGGACTTCGTTGGAACTTGGGTGCCGGACGCGAAAGCAAACGCATGAACGAAGATTTTTTGGAAAAGTATTTTCATTTTCGCACAACGGAGCATCTAGCGACCGCGATGATGCAGCTAAAAATATTGCCGGCGAACGCACTAGGAAAAAAGGTTCTGCCAAAAACTGTGGATCTGATAAAATATGAGCCGGAAGACTTCGTCAGATTGTCCCGCACCGGGGGCACGACGAATTACGCGTATGGTTTGCCATCTGCGGTCGATGCTAATCCGAATCCGGGGCTCTGGATCGAGCAAGATCAATTTTTAATTCGTAAATTGCGTTTACCAAGCCAGGTTGAAGTGACCGCTGAGAATTACAACGCTTACGCACGCGGGTTAAACTTTCCTAAAGTCCGAACGGTCCGTTGGGGTCAGAACACCGTCACTATCCGGCTGATTGGCGTTACTTCACGTCCGAACGTGACCGCGGCGCAATTTCAACCTTCATCGCTGGATTCGCCAATCAAACTTGAAGCATTGAACACTCAAGCCGCAAAAGACGTTGTCCTTGATTTCTATTCGAGGTTTCGATGATGGACCAGCCTCTTTGGAAAGTGGCGGTTGATGCCCCACTTCCAGAGGCTTTGACCTATTCCGAGACCTCTGAATTTTCGGGGCTAAGACGTGGGCAGTTGGTAACGGTTCCCCTGGGCCGAGGAAACCGCGCAATTAAAGGGCTTCTGCTTGGTCCCGCAACAGCCGGTGAAACAAAATTTGAGATCAAAAAAATATCCGGCGCCGACGCGGAATACCCGCTCTTGCCTGAGCATTTTATTAAATGGCTTGAGTGGTTAGCGAACTACTACATTCACCCCGTAGGCAAAGTGGCGACCCTTGCCTACCCACCGCTCGCGAAAAAAGAAAAGCTTAGAAAATCAAAGCGCGCTCCGGTGATTCCAGAGATGGCGGCAGATACGCCGCCAGAGTTAACGCCGGAACAACGACAAACTTTCGAAAGCATTAACAACTTCAAAACCTTTTCTACGCACTTATTGTTTGGCGTTACTGGATCAGGCAAAACCGAAGTATACCTGCACTTGTTAGAACAAGTTTTGGCTGAAGGTAAAACCGGCATCGTCTTAGTTCCAGAGATTTCGCTGACTCCGCAATTGATCCAACGTTTTTCGCGACGCTTCGGCGATAAGATCGCGGCTTTGCATTCCCAGCTAACGGAACGCGAACGCACGACTCAGTGGTGGGATATTATTGAGGGGCGGAAGTCCATTTTGGTTGGCGCAAGATCGGCATTGTTCTGCCCGATGCGAAATTTGGGTATGATCATCGTCGATGAAGAGCATGAACCTAGCTACAAACAGGACGAAAAATTAAAATACAATGGCCGCGATGCCGCGGTGATGTTGGCGAAGCTTGCGGACATCCCGATCGTTCTTGGTTCCGCAACACCCAGTTTAGAAACTTGGAAGAATGTGCAAGAAGGGCGTTACCATCTTCACAATTTAAAAAATCGTGTCGCGAATCGTGCTTTGCCCGATATGACCGTCGTAGATCTTCGCGAACAGAAGTCTTCGGATGAAGCCCAAGCGATTATTAAGGCCAACTATTCACATCTGCCATTTTGGTTAAGCCCCTTATTATACGAAAAGATGGTCGCGACACTTGGTCGTAACGATCAAGTCGCCTTATTTTTAAATCGGCGCGGTGTTGCGCAAATGGTTCTTTGCCCCGCTTGCGGCCATACCCGTGAATGCCCCAACTGTGATATTAATTTAACCCTGCACGCGCATTCGCACCTGATTTGTCACTACTGCGACTATCACGAAAGTATGAAAGAAAAATGTCCTGATTGTAAAGAGGGCCACCTAGAAGCGATCGGGTTAGGAACGGAACTGCTCGAAAAAGATCTAACAAAATTATTTCCAGAGCACCGGATCTCTCGCGCAGATCGAGACGAAATTCAGAACCGCAGTGAGCTAGAAACATTGATCGCCGATATGGAAGAGGGCGAAATCGATATCCTAGTCGGAACTCAAATGATCGCAAAGGGATTAGACTTTCCAAAATTAAAGTTAGTTGGACTTGTCCTTGCGGATATCGGTTTTAATTTGCCAGACTTCCGCGCGACCGAAAGAAGTTTTCAACTAATAACCCAGATGAGTGGTCGTTCTGGTCGTCACGTTCAAGAAGGCGAAAGCCCCGGCGAAGTTGTGGTACAAACTTTCAATCCAGAAAACGAAAGTCTTATGTACGCAAGAAATCACGACTTTGAAGGTTTCGCGAATAACGAACTTGTGGCTCGAGGACAATTAAACTATCCACCGATCGGAAAGCTCCTCGGCTTCCGTATCCAAGGACCACGTCTAGGCGTCGTTCAAGATGCGGCTCGACTTTTGGCCAAGCGTGCACAGGCATTGAAGTCCCAATTCAGTCAGTACAATTCCGTGGAGGTTCTTGGGCCAGCAGAAGCGCCGATCGCGAAGTTACGCAATCAGTTCCGATTTCACCTGCTCCTAAAAGGCAATCAAGCATCGGTGATTAATGCATTCGCCCGACAAACGATGGGTGACGAAGAGTGGGTCCCCGCCGGAATTCGTATCTTGATCGACGTCGATCCTTTAAGTCTACTGTAAGTTGGACAAATCAAAATTTGCCGGTAGAATGAATCTTTAAGAGAGGCTTCACTACTTTATGATTCAATGCCCCCGCTGCGGTGTTCAAGTAACGGAGTTACACCCCGTTCCTGCAGAAATTATTATGAAGATGCAAGCTGCCGGAGAAAGCATTCCTCCGCAGGTTTGCGTGGGCTGTATCACCGAGATCCAACGCACCATTGCTTCAAGTAGCGGCGGTGTGCTGATGGCTCAGGAGCGCGCGAAAGAACAGCATCGACTATCCCTTTGGAAAAACCGCGTTCAACTTATAAAGCAGGCGCGCGCCTTCATGAATCAGAAAATGTACACCGAGGCCGCGGCCGCTTACGAAAAATACATCAAGATTATGGAAATTGTTTTTGAATGCAAGAAGGGTGAACTAAAGCCCGAGCTCTTCAAAGAAAGCGCTAGGCATACGGAACTTACCGTAGTCGCTTCCGTGTATTGGGATTTACTACGTATTTACGACATGAGCGATCGTTACGCCGAACGACAGGCCAATTGCGCACGCCAACTTGCTAGCTTCATTAGATTCACTCCGATCTACCCAGACATCATTCGTAAGGCAGAAGCGTTTCAGCGTTCCGCAAAAAATCCGGCCGTCATTAAACAATTTTTGAAGATGTCGTCTGAAAGTCGTCCACGTTGTTTTATCGCAACCTCCGCATTCGAAAGTGTTTATGCGGTTGAAGTCCAACAGTTAAGATTCTTTAGAGATGAGCAACTAAAATCGACTTATTTTGGACGTGTTTTTATTCGATATTACTATAAATTTTCGCCGGCCATTGCTTGCACGCTGGATAAGCATTATTGGGCGAAACCTGCTTTCCGCGCGACTCTGAGGCTTTTGATCAAATGCGTTAGCTAAGTTTCGCGTTCTTTCAACTTGCAAAGCCCTCTAGGCTTAGCGATCTTTGATGTATGGCTCAAAAGAAATCTCAAAATCACGTCTACGATTACGCAATCATTGGTGCAGGACTCGCGGGACTTAGTATCGCAGCCGCACTCAGCCGCTTCACCGACAACATCGTATTGCTGGAAAGCGGCGATGTACCTGGCGGCATGAACCGACCGATTAAATTTCCAACGGGCACAACAAATAACGGCTTACGTTTTATTCCTAATACCGAAAGCGCTCACAATGCCCTTGGATATCTAGAAAACATTCTTGGTTTAAAAGTGATCGGCGAATCCAGCGAAGCTCCGCCTATCACATTTAATTCTGGACACCTTAAGCCCTTCGTCGGTTTTGGTGAAACCCCACCGGCCTTCTATGAAGAATTAAATTATTATACCGCGAACGAATATATTCATATGAAGCTTGAGCCCTACGCTTGGACTCAATTGTTATTTGATAAATTCAAAGGCGAATTTATGCCACGCTCTTACGTGACAAAATTTCACGCAAGCGAAGGCAATGCGACTCAAGTCACTATCAATGGCGCTAAAAGTCTTTCGGCGAATAATTTTATTTTTTGCGGATCCGTAAAAGATTTAGCAATCCTACTTCCGGAAGAGGCCTTGAGTGCTCGTGCACGACAACGTTTAAGCAAGAATACTTACTGGACCGCACTCTGCTTGGATCTTTGTCATTCACACGCCGTAACCGAAACAGATGT
>JACMRP010000263.1 GCA_014376325.1 Pseudobdellovibrionaceae bacterium | reverse complement strand
GACCGTCGATAAGGTATTCATCCATACCGGCGCCGGTTTCGCCGAGCAGCGACAGCAGCAACATCGATTTGCCCGCGCCCACTTCGCCCACGATCGCGACAAATTCGCGTTCGTGGATTTGCAAGTCAATCCCACTTAAGATTTGTTTTCCGCCAATTTGCAGATGGAGATTTTTAACTTCTAAGACGAGGGCGCTGCTCGCGGCACCGAGCGGACCGATTTCTTCCTCGGCATCCGACAAGGTGGCGGTCTGCTCCGGCGACTGATCGTTAGTGATGCGGAGGTAGGATTCTAACCGCTGCATCGAGGTCCACGCATCGAAACCAAAAGTAAAGAACCACGGCATTTGCCTAAACGGTCTGGTCAAAAACACGCCGACGATCCATAGAAGAGCCAGAAGCTCGCCGCCCGTGATGGTGTGCTTTGAATAATAAATCAACGACGCGAGAGTCACGACATTCAGCACGAACGTCACGGAAGACGCGACTGAATTCATCATCTGTCCGTTCGTCACCATGGCGACGCGATTCGTGGTTTCAACTTGGCGTTTGGCAAAAATATTTTTTTCAAAAAAATGAATCCAACCGAGGATGCGGATAGTACGAATGTTTTGCACCCACTCGTTAACAAGCGCGATGCGTTCTCCCGCAAGCTTTTTGAATTGATAAAAAAACTTCGATTGCCTGAAAGCCATCGCGGTATTCACCGCGGTGATCGCGATCATCATGAACAATGTAGGAACTAACGGAATATCGTACATCATCGAAATCGCAAAAGGTGCCAGGATCAACGGAAACAACGTCGAAGCGCCATTCGGCAAAGTTTGTTCTAGAAACATCGTAGAGCCCGGAACGTCGGTCGCGTAGATTTGGATAATTTCGCCGACGGGACGGTGGCTCATGGTGTCGACCCTGAGATGAAGAGTCTGGCGATACAGGCGCTCCGACAAAACCGATTGCATTAAAATGGATTCGCGCATGCCTAAATAATTCGTCAGTTGTGAAAAACTCTGCGCTAGAAGAACGCTCGCGAAGGCGAGTAAAATTAAAATCAACGCGGTCGTCTTTATTCCCCAAGGAAGATGGCTATCGATACCGGTCAATTGGTCGACGAATAATTTTTGAAAATAGGGAGCGAACAAACCAAATACGGTCGCCATCAACGAGCTTACGATGATCATCATGCGGGCAGAAATACGGGTGAAAAGAACATCGTAAATAAGAGGTCTCATGGGACAGAACTCTAGCCCACCGGAAAGTCGAAGTTAACTAAAAATCCGTCCGATACCAACCGGTTAAACTGCTTCGAATTTGGAAGCAGGGCAGAACTTCGTGCGGGACCACGTCACTTTTAAAAAGCACCAGACGGCCCATTCGTGGGGATATCAAAGCAACTTCCTTATCGGGATCGTCGGGGGAAAAAAGTCGAAGTTGTCCGCCGTCGGCATCCTTCCAATCAGGATTCAGGTAGAGCACCAAAGAGATCTTGCGCTCATTTTGACCGCGGTGCTGATCAAGATGCTTTTGGTAACCATTGCCGGCCGGGTAGCGGGCAAAATGAAACTCTTCACTTTTTAGGCCCAGAAAATATCTTTGGTTTAATGCACTTCGCAGATCGGCCGCCCACGCGAAAAATTCATTGACGTATTGCTGCGCACTTTCAGTTTCGAGCCACAAAATAGAGTCGCCACGAATGACGGTGGAGAGATTTTTGCCGGCACCGCGTCCGACGTGGGCTTCGTGAAAGGTTCCGGCTTGCCATGATCTTTGGCATTCTTGCAAAAGTCCATCGGCGAGCCCGGCAGGGAGGGCCGCGTCCGCGACACCCCAATCTTGATTCTCGAGATCCCCAAATAGACTGCTAAAATTTTGCATGCATTTTTGTACTTCATAAAAGCCTTTATTCCGAGACTTTTTCTTTGCCTCACTTCCGAATTTGACATCAAATAGGCCATGGCCCGTACCCCCGAGTATCGAAGACTATTGAAAATGCTTTTTGCCGAAGCCCCGACTTTGCGTGGACCAACTTTTTCGGCGGGGCGACGGCGATTTGTTGCCTCGGCAGTGGCGAGTTCGGCATTGGTCGGCTGCAGCAGTTTCGATCGCTGGGTAATGGGCGACAATAATCGTTTGAATGAAGAAGTCATGGTTCTCGGTGGCGGGATTGCCGGTTTAGCGGCCGCGTATCATTTGAAAAAAAATAAAATTCATTATCGGCTTTACGAAGCGTCCAGTCGCTTAGGTGGAAGAGTCCAGAGCATTCAGTTTTTTAATGCGGATCAACAGGTCGCCGAAACGGGCGCCGAATTTTTTGAAGGCTCTCATAAAGAGCTGCTCAGGTTGTGCAAAGATTTTAACCTGACCGCCCAAGAGGTGACTTACGAAGCGAATGCCGACCGTGCCGTGTACTGGATCAAAGGCAAAGTCATGACCGAGCGAGAGTTCCGTCGTCAGTTAAAGCCCATCGCGATGAAGTTAGCGCAAACGCGCCAAGAAGCCTTTGCGGCACTGCCGACAGATATTACACCGAAGGGACTTTCGGGTTTTGCGCGTGCGTCCGCAGTCGACGAAAAGTCTTTAGCCGATTTATTAGCCGCCCTTAAAACTCAAGACAACAAAGAGATCGTGGAGGCATTTGAAGGACTCTGCACTTCCGAATGGGGCGTCGAAGCTAACGAGATCAATCTATTGCAGTTTTTGACCCGTTTGGATTTCGACGAACGCTCGCTCGCCGGCAGTGGAAATCGTATTTACCGGGTCAAGGGTGGCGCCTCACAGATCGTGGATATCTTAGGTGAGCGCGTCCAGGGAATCGTCGCGAGTGCGAGCTTGAAGATGGAACATCAGTTGGTCGCGATTCGCGGAAGAACGAACGGTTTCGAATGTACCTTCAAGACTCCCGGCGGGTCGGATGTTATATGGGCACGGCAAGTGATTTGCGCATTGCCGTGGTCTGTACTGAAAGATGTCGATGGCATTCAAAGTTTAAATATCCATCCGATCGTAAAGACATTGATCGCGCAAACGAAGTACGCGAGCCATTCCAAAGTGATTGCTAGCTTTAAAGAACCTGTCTGGAAAAAACGCAATCCTGGTGAAAGAAAATTTCAGGGACAGTTCCGTGGCGAGCTAGCTGGACAAAATTATTGGGACAGTTCCAGAGGCCAGACGGGCGGCCGCGGCCTGATGACTTCGCAGAGGGGTGGCACGCGCGGTGCCTCGACTGGTGCGGCGTCCGCTAGTGAAACGCTGAAGGATTTGCGAAAATTCTACCGAGATCAGACGGCGGAAGAAAGCAGTCACGTGGCCAACTGGTCGACGAAACCTTTTTCAAAAGGCTCCAGGTATAATGTCGGCCCAGGGAGTTATTTGAAGTATTTAGAATTTCTTGGCGATGACAACAGTAGCTCGACATTTTATTTTGCGGGCGAACACACCAGCTTCAAAGATTTCGGGACTATGAATGGCGCCTTGCAAACCGCGATAGAGGCGGCCGACAAGGCGAT
>JACMRP010000043.1 GCA_014376325.1 Pseudobdellovibrionaceae bacterium | reverse complement strand
GTGCGTTGCGGAAGCTTGTTTCAAGACGCGGTGGCGCTCCATTTAAAAGCCGATGAAGTGGCGATATTCGGTTACGGATCCTTATTAAATATTCAAAGCGTGGAGCGCACATTGGGTCGGCCCTATACGCAAGCGATCCACTCAGTACGGTTGGTCAATTGGTCCCGGCAATGGAACGTCGTGATGCCGAACTTGCATTATTTTTCTCTGAAAACTCCAGAGGGAGATTTCTTCCCGAAAAACATTTTGTATTTAAACGTGCGTCCCCAAGAGGGAAAAAGCGTGAATGGGATCGTCATCATCATCAAAAAAACCGAACTTGAAAAGATGAATGCCCGCGAATTTATTTACGACGCGGTCGATATCACAAATCAACTGCCGGGTCTCCATGTCGAGGGCGGAAAAATTTACGTCTACCAAGGAAAACCCGAATTCATCGTTCCTGAAGGAAGCGGTCTTCCGTACGTGGGCCTGCGCGAGTCTTACTTACGGATGGTTGAACACGGAATGTCCGGACATCCCGAAGACTTTCAAATGGAGTTTGCTCCGACCACGCTTCGCGGGGCACCCAAGAACGCGATCTTTAAAGACGTTGCTCACCCGAAACCCTGAACTGTCGAAAGTTTTCTCAGCGTTTAACAAATTTAGGTCGCGTCGGCGACTTACAATTTTCCTATGGGAAATTCGATCTGATTAGAACTGAGTCTCATTTTAAGACAATCCTGAGTCGTTACGTGGCATAACCTCTGCACTAGGAAGCTACTACCACTCGTTATTCAGGAGCTTCCGATGAACAAGGCGCTACGATATTGCACGTTTTTGGTTTTGACCTTGGGTTTTGCAATCCAGGCTTCAACGCAACCGATGAACTCGCGAATAAGCGCGAATTCGTTGACCGGCGCGCTTTCAAAAATTTTTGAAAAATACCAGACCGCACGAAATATTTCAGATCCAGAGCGCCTAATTCAGGCCGCGCGTCGGGTGCATGGACCAGAAGTCGCTCAGCAGATTCAGCATATTTATCAATCCGACCGCCACATGTTCGTCATGGCCCGCGCCCACGCGCTGAAGGCCACGCCGGTGAAAGCTAATGGCAAGTCGGTCGTGGTGTCTGGACTTTCCGCTTCGGGCGCTGCCGCCGCAATGATCGCGTCGAATGCCGGATACCGGGTCACCGGTTTTGAAGCCCGCGCAGAGTACACCCGAAACATTCAGTGGACCGGGCGACAAAGCATTATCGATAGCTTAGCGCTGATCGATCAGGGACTCGGGGATCGCTTTCTGAAACAGATCGCGCGACCCATTTCTTCGGGTTCGGATCTGATCAACAACGTGAAGCAAGAAACATTGATCGTTCAGTCCCCACGACGCGGAAACCCGGCAATGGTCCCAGGAACGGCTTCAGAAATGCTGGACGGCGGAACCGTGATGATATTGCAGACGAAGGAATTTGAAAAATTCATGCTCGGTGAATTGCGCCGGAACCCCGCTATCGAAATTCGACTGAAGTCGACAATGACTGCGGAAAAATTGTCAGACGGTCTTTCGATCGCAGGAATCGGTCGGCCAGATTTAGTAGTCATCGCGGAAGGCACCGGCAGCAAGACACGAACGGCTCTGGGAATTGCGCACGCACCAACTTCGCCGTCCAGAACGCAGATCGCGGGCGAACTTTTTTTAGAGCGATACGGGGCGATGTCATTTAATAAAGAAAACGTGCGCTACGCAAATGGCGAAGTCGGTTCGTTGTTAACCAGTGCAATTTCTAAAGTGAATTCAGGACGTAATTGGACCGTGACGGACGTTGCCGAAGATGCGGTGCTAGAGCCTGCTGGTCTGGTGAAGGGTACTCACGAATACGCAGCGGCGAAGCAGTCTTTGGTGAACGAATATTACTACGGGGCACTTGCAAAAGTTTTAGAGCGTCCGCTTTCGGAGATTCGATCGATGTCCGTCGCTGGCCCGATAGAAAAAACTATGCCGACCACGTTTCAGCTTCAGCAAAACATGTCGAAGACTGCGGTCTTTGCAGAAAACGCGGTCGCGATCGGTGACACCGTCGGGAACGCCCACTGGAATGTCGGTGGCGGAGTGCACATCGCCCTGATTTCTCATATCCGAAGACTTTCAAATTTGATGTTCGACCTCGAGTTCGGAAGAAACCGCGGAGCCGCCCTTGCAGAATACGACCAGAATGTTCTTTCCGACAGTGCGGAATGGGGTCGTCGCGGAATTACCGATTTTTATCCGAACAAGGATGCGGCCGCCATTCGAAAGAATTATGATCTAGCACTGGCAGAGTGGGCTCAAACCAAAGCCTTGAGCGTGACACCGGCTTCTCTGCTAGCGGACCGCCTGCACGGTACACCATCGGTTGTGATCAGTTGCGGGAAGATTTTCTAACTTACCTGGACTGAATAAATTCAAAGTAGGCTTTGCAAACCGGATCGTCGCTGTTGGTGCGGTTGTATTTCAGAAACTGATCCATCTTCTTCGCTTTGCAGCGGTTGACGGCAGGGCCGCTGATCGCGGAGGGGCGGTCCTTCAATAGCTCTTTGACTTCGCCCTTGCACGTCGTATCGGCATTATCCCAGGCCTTTTCGCACAGTGAGCGCTCAAGCGTATAACAAGCGCCTTGGGGGCTCGCGCTACCGCAAGGTTTCTTCGCGAGATCCTCTTCCGAAAATGTCGGGGCGACGTAAGTGCTTGTCATGTGAAATAGGAAAAAAATAACCAGCAATGAGCCCGCGCCGATCTCCCAGTAAATAGGAATTCCGGTCAGGCGGGCCAGAGGTCGTAAAACGATCAGGACGATGCCGATCACGAGTAGCAGAGTAAACAACGTCGTTTCTATCATTAGGTCAGGTTAACACCCTAGCGCAGGCCGCGCAAGGTGCGTGCGATCCAGTCTGCGAAGTACGGAGCGTACATCAAGATTGCCTTACGGTGGCAATAGTCTTGTTCATTCGAGCCCATCACGCCAGAATTGATCGCAAGTATTTGATACTGTCCACGCGATCGAACAAACTGTGGTCCGCCCGAATCCCCGGTGCAGATTCCACTTTCGGTTTGCAACAAGATCAACTGCTGCGCGGAATCTGTCGTACGGAGTGAATCATAATCTTTCGTTACGCGACGAAGGCGGGGAGCCTCCTTCGAATTTTCACGGTCATCGCCGTAGCCCACCGCGATCAACTCGTCCGTATCTAGCTGCGATCGGCCGTTGTGGATTTCGCTGATGATCATTTCTGGTCCCACGGGAGCTTCGATCTTTACGATGGCGATGTCGTTTTTCAGATTGCTGGTGTCCTTCGTTCCGAAGCCGCGGCTATCGTAGTTTTCGTGAACACGGCTGCTAACAACTTTGCGAATTTCATTGGCCGAAGCGTTCGCGTTTCCGCACTCGGCGCTCGTTCCAAAAACCACTCGTAGATTCGTTTTTCCACGTACGCAGTGGGCGGCCGTTAGAAGAGCGGTGGGGCTGATAAGCGTTGCCGTGCAAGAGCCATCATCCGCCATCAGCAATCCAACGCGTTTTGCAAACGGGTCTGCGGCTTCGACGCTGGTGCCACCAATAATTCCGCTTGCGCAATTGCCTCCCCGAATGTTGTCTTCCTTACGAGAGTCGGTGCACGAAATTAGACATATCGTAGAAACTAGAAGAAGGATTTCGTTTTTCATGCGGCTCCCTAAAAAGATTTTGGAGGTGTCCAGTCTAGCTAAGCAAAGAGGGCGCCATCGCGAGTGCGTTTAAATGGAGCCTGGAGAAGTTTCTGGGCTTCCGTCGGTGTCGAAGGCCGTCACGGTCCTGAAGATATTACCGAAATCTTCACATCGGCTTCTTACCGGATCCACATCGCTCCCGTTAAATGAACTCATGGGGGTTCTTATGAAAACAGTGATGCTGATTTTGTTGCAAAGTTCTATCCTGACAGTGTTTTTTACCGCGATGGCGCAAACCTACATTCCTGAAACGACCACCCGTGATTGCCGCAATACTTTCTTTAGTTCAGAAAAATGTGTGACGGAAAATAATTTGCCGCTGCATGTTTCATTGGACTAACTGTTTGGCAAGAGCCTTCGTTCGCGGTTCAATGGTTCGTCTTTAAAGGAGGCACCAATGATCGATTTTTACAGCGCGAATACTCCCAACGTTCAGAAGGTTCATATTATGCTGGAGGAGCTTGGTCTGCCATACAAGTTGCATCCGGTAGATCTAAAAGCCAATCAGCAGAAAAGTCCTGAATTCCTTGCGATCAATCCGAACGGCAAAGTTCCAGCCATCGTCGATAACGAGGGTACTTACGGCCGAAAGATCAGCATTTTCGAGTCGGGCGCGATTTTATTTTACCTCGCGGAAAAAACCAGACACTTTATGGGCGAAAACGATTTTGATCGCGCCCAAGTAATGAGCTGGGTGATGTTTCAGATGTCAGGCATCGGACCGATCTTCGGCAATTTTAACTACGGCAAATCCAATAACATTCCGCCCATGGCGACACGCTTCGAAGTCGAAGGCACGCGCGTAATGGAAGTTATGAACAAACAACTTGCGCAGAATGAATACCTTGCCGGAAATTTTTATTCCATTGCGGACATCGCGACTTACTCTTGGATGGTTGCTGGAATGCGACTGAACCCGGGTTGGTTTGAAAAGGCGCCGCACGTCCGTCGCTGGATGGACCTGATTGCGAAACGCCAGGCAGTTAAAAAGGCGATGGGAACTTAAACGATCGGTTTTGCATCTGCCTGCAGGTTTTTAAAATCCCACAGCTTATGATCCATCAGGTGAGTAGGCTGAGCATTTCCGAGTGCGCTAATGATAGAAGCGCCTATATTCGGAATGTCTTTTTCGAGCTCTTGAATCAGCTTCTTCATTTTTTTTCGTTTCAAAGTTTCTTGCGACCCGCACAGGTTGCAAGGAATGATCGGAAATCCCCAGTCTTTCGAGAGCTGAGTTAAATCTTTCTCGGCAACGTAAGCGAGCGGTCGAATCACGATGTTTCTTCCGTCATCGGACTTTAATTTTGCCGGCATGCTGGATAGTTGGCCGACGTAAAATAGATTGAGCAAAGTTGTTTCGATCAGGTCATCGCGGTGGTGACCGAGCGCCATCTTCGTGAAGCCGTTT
>JACMRP010000262.1 GCA_014376325.1 Pseudobdellovibrionaceae bacterium | reverse complement strand
TTAGATTCACCGGGAATACTGGAATTTGACCAGTTAACTTTGATTGCATCTCAGATCTGCAATGTGCCGATTTGTTTAGTTTCGTTGGTCGATGAAAGTCGGCAATGGTTTCTTTCGAAAAAGGGCATTTCGGTTTCAGAGGCCTCCCGCGATTGGGCGTTTTGCACACACACGATATTACAAGACGAAGTGTTTATCGTCCCCGACGCTTCCGCCGATGACCGATTCAGCGACAATCCCCTCGTTACCGGAGACCCGAAAATATTGTTCTACGCGGGGGTGCCCATAATTTCGCCGGACGGCTTTCCGATCGGCACACTTTGTGTCATCGATCAAGTCAGGCGCGAGCTCACCATCGACCAGCAAAACGCATTGCGGGCGCTCGCAAATCAAGCACGGAAAGTTTTAGAATTAAGATGCCTCGTCGCCAAGTATCGGGACGAATTGTTGAGAGTACTTTTCAAAAATACTGCGATTGAAAATCTGCAAGAAGGGGTCATTCTCCAGGACGATAAGTTGGCCGTTAAAGATTTTAATGAGGCCGCACTATCGACTCTCGGACTGACTGCTGAACAAATGAGCAGGAAAACTTCACACGATCCTGATTGGCTGGCTGTTCATTTAGACGGCACGCCAATGCACCATTCGGAACGCCCTGCTGTTCGAGCGCTCGCGACTGGGAAAAAGCAAACTCAAGTCACGTTAGGCGTGAACACTTCACCGCACGGGCTTAAGTGGCTACGGATCAACGCGACTCCGCTATACCTCGATGGATCTGAGAAACCGACTCATGTAGTAAGCTGCCTTTCCGACGTCACCGACCTCGTTAAAAGTCGTGAAGAAGTTGCAACGAAGCAGCGCGCGCTTCGAAGATTAATTAACGGGATCCCTTCTTTGATAGGGCACTGGAGTCGAGATTTATTAAATTTGAATTCCAATACGGGTTACACAAGTGCATTCGGTTTTCATCCAGACGAAATCACGGGTATGCATATGAAAACGCTTTTAGGAGAGAAAGCCTTTCAGGAGAATCTTAGCTACATTACTAAAGTACTGAACGGCGAATCCCAGACTTTTGAAAAAACGGTGCGAGATTTTAATGACGACACCAGGAATATATTAATCAATTATATTCCCGAATATGAAAATTCCGAAGTCGTTGGATTCTATGTCGTCAGCAACGACGTGACGACGGTCAAGCTCCTCGAACAAGAACGAAATCAAATGGCCGCGAAAGTCATTGAAACCGCTAAGATGTCAACCCTCGGCGAAATGGCTGGCGGAATCGCCCATGAAATTAACACTCCCCTTGCGATCATCATCGCTAAAGCTCAGATGCTGATTGAGGACGGCGCATCCACGGATACAGGGGCTGACCACATTGTAGGCGAACTTAAAAAAATAAAAAAAACCGCTGAGAAAATCGCCAAAATAGTGCGTGGACTGCGACTATTCTCTAGAAATTCGGAACTGGATCCAACCGAAGTAACTACTGTTAAGAGCATGGTGGACGCAACTTTAGATCTCTGCAGAGAACGCATGCACGTCGCCAGCATCCAACTTAAAGTTCATGAGAACCTAGTCGCTCATGTAGACGTGCGATCTACTGAATTCTGCCAGGTACTAATGAATCTGATCAGTAATTCTATAGATGGCGTATCAAACCTCGATGAACGTTGGATAGAAATTCGATGCGCAACAAGCGACGGCACCGTCTGTCTTGAAGTCATCGACAGTGGTTTAGGTATCGCACCAGAAGTCGCTGCGAAAATGATGAACCCGTTTTTCACAACGAAAGAAATCGGCAAAGGCACAGGCCTGGGTCTTAGTATCTCGAAAGGAATTATCGAAAATCACGGCGGAAAATTTTGGTATGATAGCAAATTCCCAAATACAAAATTCGTGATCGAAATGCCTTTGGCGAAGGCCGTATTGAAAGCGTTTGTAGCATAATCAGTGGCATAAGTTGAGCCGAGCATTACATCTTTTGCGCCGATGGCTTTAACCGCCAGAATATTGCATGAGTTATTAGACATGTAGAAGTCCACAAGCTGATAGCTTCGGTAATAAATCAATACTTCCCGCGGTTCGATGACTCAGTGCCAGTCTATTTGGCGCCGGTAGATCTATCGCCCGTCGTTGCGGGCCGAGCTTCCACAGGATGACTGGCAGGCAATTTTAGTTTCTGCTATTTCGCTTACTGCCGGTGCGCAGGTGCAGAATAGCGCCAATGTCAAAGCGGACTTGTATCGATCAGAGCTGCAACATTATTTCACTCTGAACGTTCCTTCATTAAAAAGCGAAAACCGTGGTTTTCGTGAAATGATCGAACGTATTGTGAACAGCACAAGTGGCTCAGAGCTCACGCAATATTTATCCCAGAATAATCTTTCGACCGAAAGCTTCAAAAATATTGATTCGCGGGACAGCAGTCAAATTAAGAGCGTCGACGAAACCCTCGTCTTCCTGG
>JACMRP010000042.1 GCA_014376325.1 Pseudobdellovibrionaceae bacterium | reverse complement strand
CGGTTTCAGTTGCGCCTTTGCGAATAATAATTTTGGTAAAAACCGAAAGATCATCGCCAGCGTTTCGGAGATCGTCAGCGGCCAGCGCTTAAGGCCTTCCCGAAATATAAATCTTTTCTTTTTGTACTCAGCGATGGGATGAAGAATGGGTAAATTTAAATCGCGAAACAGGTCTTCGACCTGGTCGCTCGCGATCATTCCGTTGGCGGCGCTTTCAACTAAACCATACGGCGTGCGCTCGCTAGAAATTAACCCACCCACGTGTCCCGTGGCTTCGTGTATTTCTACCTGGTAACCCGCGCGGCCTAAATAGTACGCCGTTACCAGTCCTGAAAATCCCGCACCGACCACCACCGCTTTTTTCATATTGATTTAGAAAACACCTGGGTGAGCGGCTGCTTGCGGCGGAGCCTTTCGTCAAAAATTACGCATGCGTTTCTTAAGAACGGCCTTCCCGCTTCGGTGACGGTCATATTTAGATCGTTTACTTGAACTAATCCGTCCGTGATCATTTCGGCGAGCAAAATTTTTGCCGCAGCTGATTGCTCAGGACTTTCAAACTGGACTTTCATTTCGGTCATCAGTTTTAAAATCTGTTCGCGTCGGAGCCGATCTTCTTCGCTGTGAACATGTCCGCGATGGGTCGGGATTTCACCTTTAGCCACACGGTCTTGATAAATATTTAGCAACTTTTCGTTCTGGTGAAAGCTGTAAGGGGTTTCAGAGATGGAACTAACTCCGAGCCCGAGTAGTACGTCCGTTCGCTGATCCGTGTAACCCATAAAATTTCTGTGCAGTTTATGATTTTTGGCCGCGATGCTTAGACCTTCGCTAGGAAGTGCAAAATGATCCATCCCGATTTCGACGTAACCGGCCTTCATCAAAATTTCGCGAGCGATTTCATACAGTTTTCGCTTTTCAGTGCCAGAAGGCAGATCTTCATCTTTAAAAAGCCTCTGTGCGGGTTTAATCCACGGAACTAACGCAAAACTATAAAGCGCGATCCGGTCCGGTCGTAGCGCCACCGTTAGGCGTGCAGTTTCGGCAAAAGACTCCGCCGTCTGTTTCGCAAGGCCGTATATCAAATCGTAATTGACGGACTCAAATCCCAGGGTGCGCGCGTCTTCAGTCAATTTAGCGGTGATGTCGTAAGGCTGAATTCGGTTTACCAAGCGCTGAACTTCGGGATTAAAATCCTGAACTCCCATACTGACGCGATTGAAGCCTAGCTCGCGCAAGACTTTTAAATGCTCAACGGACGTGCGCCGTGGATCCACTTCGATCGAAGCTTCAAAATGATTCGGGTCTTTGACGATATCGCCCAGCAAAGTTGACAGCATCAATTTTAAAGATTCAGGAGAAAAGAAGGTCGGCGTTCCGCCACCTAAATGCAAATGCTTCAGCGGACGTTGCAGAAGTTCCGGCACTTGAGTTTTGTACGAATTCCATTCTTTTAGTATGGTTTCGATATAGGGCGATTCTTTCTTGTGATCTTTGGTGATCGTCGTATTACATCCGCAGAACGTGCATAGGGCTTCGCAAAATGGCAGATGCAAGTACAACGACCAAGACTTTTGCTGATCCTTCAGCGATTCACGAAGATGAGTGATCCACTGATCTTTACCTGGCGCTTCTTCCCAATAGGGCACCGTGGGGTAGCTCGTGTACCTGGGCA
This sequence comes from Pseudobdellovibrionaceae bacterium, assembly GCA_014376325.1. The sequence continues at coordinate 2,490 of JACMRP010000042.1, read as the reverse complement.
CCGGCATATCATATTTTGCGATAAGCTTTGTTAAATCTTGGCTCACGCAAACTCCTTTCGGATGGCTTCGACAAACAGTCGGACATTTTCTTCGGGAGTTTTTGGCAGTACTCCGTGTCCTAAACCGCTAACCCATCCCGCCCGTTCTGCAGGCGAAAGACGTTTCATGTTTTCGATATATATGCCGAGCTCTTCACGAAACTGTGGTGCATCCATGAATAATAAACTTTGATCGAAGTTTCCCTGAACGAAACCCTTGTGACCAAGTTTAAAAGCGCTGGTCAGATTCCAACGATGATCGAACCCCATTCCCGCCCAAGGCGTCGCCAAAAATTCGGGACTAAAAAACGCGGCCTGCGTGCCTTTGGAGTAATAACCGATTTTGCCGGGCGCGACCGCGCAAAGCTCTTGAAGCGCTGGCTCTAGCCATTTTTTAAAATCTAAAGGGGAAACTTCGCCCGCCGCGGTATCAAAGATCATAACCACTTCTGCGCCGCCCGCGAATTGAAGGCGGATGTTTTCTTTTAGTAAAGGCAGCATTTTTTTTAGAAACTGCGGGTACAGCGACATTAATCGTTTTGACTGGGTCAGACTTCCGGCATGAGAACCTTCGACCGCGTACACGAACAAGGTCCATGCTCCACCGATGAAGCCGATCAAGCTTTTATCTTTTGGCAAAACAGAGCGTGTCTTTTGCATCGCCTCTTTTTGAAAATTCATGAACGGAACAACGTCCAAACCTTCTTTAAGGCTCGAAATATTATCCGGCGTCAGCTGAAATCCTAATCGCGGGCCGTGATCGGTGTATTCCAATCCCATGCCTAAGGCTTGAAGCGGGTAGAGAATATCGCTGAACAAAATAGCGACGTCGAAATCAAAATCTTGCACCGGTCCCAAAGCGACTTCGGCCGCGAGCTCAGGCTTTTTACAAAGATCATCGAAGCTGTTGTCTTTGCGCAGGTTTTGATAATGTTTGTGGTAGCGGCCCGCTTGGCGCATGAACCATACTGGCGGTGTATTTTGCGGAATTCGCTGAATGGCGTTTTGAAACTTCGTATTCACTTTATTCTCCTTTGAACCATTGATAACCGACGCCACGTGCAGATCGAATATAGGATTCGCCACGTTCGCCGATCATTTGTCTGAGCCTTACGATCGTATTGTCGATCGTTCGGTGACTCGGATTTTTATCAACGCCCCAGACTTCATTAATGATTTCGTCGCGGCTGACGACCTTGGGCGCTTTTTCAATTAATAGCTGCAAAATTTTTAGATCCGTTATTGGCGGATATTCAATTTGACCATCGGATTTTTTCACCGACATCGTCGAAAAATTAATGACGGTGCCGTCGATGGTTATTTCGGATTGCGGCGCGTGCAAATCCAGAACGTGCTTCACCCTGAGCAAAAGTTCCTTTAGATGGAACGGCTTCGGAATAAATTCCTCGGCGCCGATTTCAAAACCGCGAAGTCTTGCTTCCGCGTCGGCCTGCGCGGTCAGGAAAATAAATAAAGGATGCATATTCCGGGTCAAAATAAATTCGGCGACGTCGAAGCCGCTACCGTCTGGCAATCCCAGATCCAGTATGACAAGGTCCAAAGTCGATTCTTTCAGTAAAGTTTCTTTCGCTGCTGCGACACTCTGGGCCCAGTGCACGAGGTAATCTTTTGAAAGTCTTTCGCGCAACGTTTCGCCGAGCGAAGTGTCGTCTTCAACGAGCAGGATTTGTCTCATACCACCTGCCCTTCGATTCGAATCATGGCCCGCAAACCTTGGTCGGATCTTTCAAAACGCAAATTGCCCTTCATGCGTTCCAGCAATAGTCGTCCGAGATATAGGCCAATGCCGCTGCCCTTTTCTGCACGCGATGGGTACATTTCCTTGCCAAGATTTTCGATGTTACCGGTAAAACCTTTGCCGTTATCCTGAATGCAAATTTCAATTTTATTAGAACCCATAGACTTTGCAGAAAGCTCCACCACCGAAGCCTGACCGTGTAGAACCGCGTTCTGAATTAAGTTCTTAAGAACACTGCTGAGCGCGCGTTTGTCCGCAAAGATTTCGGCATCCTGTTTCAATCGAAACTCAAGTTCGCCCCAGGTGCCGCGCATCGATTCAATAATTTTAGATAACAATAATTTTTCACGTAGTAATTTGGCAGACTCCGAACTCGATAAAAGCAAAGAATTTTCTAACTGCAAATCTAGCCTGGCGATGTCGCCGACTAAACGCTGGAGCACCGGATTTTTTTGCTGAATGTTGTCTTCTTCAAGAATTTCCGCTTGCAGTCTTAAACGTGTGATCGAAGTTTTGATGTCGTGGCTAAACGTTGCGAAGAACGTTTGCAGCTGTTCGTGACGACGCTGATCGCGGTAAGACAAAAAGATCAAAGATCCTCCGCCCATAACGACGGTCGCGATCAAGATACTGCCTTCCCACATCAGCATGCGGTGTTTTTTATAAATCTCTTCCGGGGAATCGTGCGAATT
>JACMRP010000041.1 GCA_014376325.1 Pseudobdellovibrionaceae bacterium | reverse complement strand
TACTTCATCGGTTTAGAATGAACCGCGTACTTTTCAAACTCACCGTATTCGTGGAGTTTGTTGTAAAGTGTCTTGATCGTGATGCCCAAGTTGTTAGCCGCTTGAGTCTTGTTGCCGCCGAAATGTCCGAGCGCCTTCAAGATGTAGCGTTTTTCTAACTCGTGCAAAGTCAAAGTTGGATCGTAATCAATGATGTCATCCGCTTTTTCTGGATTACGAACGTTGTCCGGAAGATCATTCACCATGATGGTGTGGCCTTCAGACAAGATTTGTAAACGCTCACACACGTTTTGCAATTCACGGATGTTGCCTGGCCAGTCATACTTAGAAAGCGCTTTCAAAGCGTCTTCAGAAACTTGGCGACCACGGTTCAAATATGAATGATTTCCGTTGCTCAAGAAATGATTGATCAAAACCGGAATGTCTTCACGGCGGCGACGCAAAGGCGGAGCGCTAACAACGATTGTATTAATGCGGTAGAAAAGATCTTCACGGAAATTTCCGCGTTGAACTTCGGCTTCTAACTCACGGTTCGTTGCAGAGATTAAACGGATGTCCACTTTGATTGGATCTTTGCCGCCGACGCGATAGATTTCACCCTCTTGGATGAAGCGTAGTAATTTAGCTTGAATGCCTTGGCTGAGCTCCCCGATTTCGTCTAGGAACAAAGTCCCGCCGGTCGCGGTTTCTGCCAAACCAATTTTGCGAGTGTAGGCGCCGGTGAAAGAACCCTTTTCATGTCCGAAAAGTTCGCTTTCAAGCAAAGTCTCGCGAAGCGCTCCGCAGTTGATCGCCACGAATGGTTTGTTCTTACGAGTTGATTTGTCATGAATTTGGCGAGCGACTAATTCTTTGCCCGTTCCGGACTCACCCAATACCAAGATGTTTGCGCCTGAAGGAGCGACTCGGTCGATCATCTTCATCATCTGGCCCATGATATCTGATTGATATACGATGGTACGAGCTTCACTCGGCTTTTGGACCTGATTGTTCCAAAGGAGTTGCTGGTTGTTTTGAGAAGAAGGTAAAACTGTATGTGAGGACGATGATGAGGAATTGTTGTTGTCCATGTTACGTGCCGCCTTTCGAATTACGTCTTGATTTGGTACACCGCGTTAACAAGATGGAATATAAGGGATGCGTGTATTTTCTGCAAGGTTTATTTTGCATGGCGTTATAATTTCTCCAGGACCCCGTAATTTCCTCCTGAAAGGGCTCCCAAATGCTTCCAGGCCCTCTGCACCTCCAAAAAGCCATCCTTAACTACTTGAAATACATGGAGTTTGTAAAATCTTCATCCCCGCTGACCTTGAAAGCTTACCGCACAGACCTCACTCAAGCCTTCGGCAAGATTCCTGCTGATGGGGTGGCGGCAGGCAAGGTTCTGAGCGAAGCCGAAACGCTGACTTTGATCCGGTCTGCCCTGAACGCTTGGGCGCCGTTAAGCCTGTCATCCAGAAACCGCAAGGCCGCAACCTTGAAAAGCTTCTTCGGCTGGGTCTACCAAGAAAGGCTGAGTGAGCGCGATCTTTCTTCGCACATCGTCTGTCCGAAGGTTCCAAAGAAACTGCCGCATTTTCTAAGCGTGGATGAAGCGCTCGCAGTACTATCTTCGTTCGATGCGAAAGACCCGAGCCTGCACTTGCTGCGCGAGAAGGCTCTGTTTCTGTTGCTGTACGGGGGCGGTCTGCGGGTCAGTGAAGCTTGCCAGTTAGAATGGAAGAATGTGCACTTCCAGACTCGAAGTCTGCGCCTGCTCGGCAAAGGACGCAAAGAGCGTGTGGTGATACTGCCCGTCACCGCGATGATCACGTTAAAGCAGTTGCACGATTTGCAGCGCGATCCGTTTGTTTTTGGTGGTGACGAATCTTTGAATCCCCGCGTGGCATACGATTGGATCCGCACACGCGGAGCGAAGGCCCTGTTGATGAAGCCCCTGCACCCGCATGCGCTTCGCCACAGCTTCGCTACTCATCTTTTATCTAGTGGCGCGAACTTGCGAACACTTCAAGAACTCTTAGGTCACGAAAGCTTGCAGGCGACAGAAAAATACACGCACTTAGGCGTCGACCAATTGGCGAGAACACTCGAAAGCTTTCACCCACTTAGTAAAAAGTGAATCTTACTTTAGTGATGCTCGGCCGTTTTAACATACTGCTGAGTTGCTGACTCGATGTGGGAAAGGTGCAGTTGAGCGGCCTTCTGCGCATCGCGATTTGCGGTCAGCGTATTGATGTCCGTCATGTTCACTTGTAAAAATGGCGTCATCCACTCTTCGACAGTCAGCACTCCCTGCTGATACAAAAATTTTAAATAGAAAAGAATTTTCAGAAGCTTTACGTCGTTAGAACTCTCTAGCGCGGTCAGCGTGTTGCCGAGCAAATTAAACAGCGCTTCTGAGTTGCGATCCCCTTCTTGGCATACGCGCGAAATGCAGTCCAAAATATGTAGCGCGAGTTCGAGGTGATCGTAGTCTTTGCGAATACCGCGAAAGTCATTCAGTAACGTGGCTTCGTTCAACGTATTCAGACTGCCTTCTGCGGAGAACTTTGCTTGTTTGTATGTGAATTGCACAAAGTGCGATGGCTCTAGCACGCCTCCACCGAAACGTTTTTTACTCCGCATGGCGCTACGGGCGATGAAGCTTAACTTTTCCCCTAGTGGAGAAAGTGCATGGATGATCAAGTCGGCTTCGCCGTATTTCATTTTGCGCAGAATAATGAAACGATCTTTTACTTCCAAAAAACACAACCTTGAAGCTTACCTACCAATTTTGATCGGCTTGTATTTCTTCATAGGTGCTTTTCAGGATCTTGGCAAAATCTTTCGTGACCAGCCAACCCGCATCGATAATCACTAAAGCGGACAGATCGTCGGCAGTGGGCTTGGGCTCCCACCAACCGTTGAATGTCTTAAAGTGATTCCAGCGGCATAAATTCGTCGTGTCGATTGTCTCAAAGTACTGAGCTGGATCGACGTTTAACTTATCAAAAAGACGCTGCAGCATCAATTCACCGCTGACGTCTTTAAATTTCAGCAAGATACGATCGTAAAGGCGCGAGGTCGACTTCGACGCAAACCAAGGCTCCGCCATGCTTGCGAAAGAGTCTTCAAACGCTTGAACCTGTTTTTTATCCTGATGACACGGCAGAATTTTAGAAATTTGCTCTAATGCTTGGACTGGATGCCAGTTCATTTGCGAGGCCATCAATGGGGGTGATTTGTAGCGCTCGCCGCAAACGGCAATAGCGTAGTCGTTGTTCCAGTAACAAATTCTGACAGAATAAGGTCGAACTAAATCTTTTTCGTATAAGTGGCGGAAATGCGAAACGCGGAACGAAAATATTTTTTTCTCATTCAAAAGTTCATCTATACGATCATAGTCGTAAAGTTCGCCGGTCACCGGATGATCTTCAGCAAGCAACACGAAATTGGTTTCTTTTTTTAATCCCGCGACCCACGCTTCGGGGTCTTTAAGATCTTGATAGTTCACCGCTTGAACGCCGTAGGCTTCTTTATAGAAGTAAGGCAGTAGCGAATCGAAGTAAGGCGTTTGCCCTTTGACAACACCCAAACTTCGGCGGTGGGATAGAAACTGAGCGGTCCCTTGGGCGATTTCGAATACGGCGTGCGCCATCCCCTTGTAGATCTTTACGGATTGATCTGCCGGCAGTGCGAACTGAATCTTGAGTTGATCGTTTAAGTGTTCCCACTGTTCTAAGGGGACCAGCGCTAATTTCATAAACACGACGATAGCACAGACTCAGAATGAAAACGAGTACGGTCGTTTGCGCAAAGACAATGTCCGACCAAAGTCCGTTAGTTTTCAAATTTCGAAATAGACCCCGCAAAAATCCAGAGTACAATAAAGGTTCATTCTATCGAGGAGACAACACATGAAGTACTTGTACGGCGTTATATTCTTAGCTTTCGGTATGACGATCAGTTTGCCAGCTCACGCCCTGTTTGAAGCCCGCTTAACTTACGGACTTCTTGGTTCCAAACCTGATCTAGCTCCGCTGTTTACCGCAGCCCCCGCGGGCAGCTTACCAAGCGTGGCACCGACATACGGATTGGGCGCAGACTTTATTGTTTCTCCGCCATTTTTTCCTATCGGTGTTGGCTTGCGCTACGAAAATATGGGATTAGATGTGTCCAGCGGCGCGTACCAGTTTAAAGCAAGCTACACAAGAACGGCTTTTTTGCTAAACTATCGCCTCATCGATACGCTGATGTTTCTGGGACCGATCTTTAGCTACGGGCTTTCGCACTCCGGCGAATTGAAAGCAAATCAAAATGGAGTAGAAACCGGAAAGTGGACTTCAGATAAAATTTCTTCTTACAGTGTCGGCCTCGAAGCCGGCGTAAAGCTAATTGGTTTTCATTTAGGAGCTGAAGCTGGATACGAAGATTTCCGCTGGAAAGACGCTAAAAATAGCTACAATGCTGCAAGTTCCCAGGACATTAATATGAGCGGTACCTATGCGAAAGTCCTGCTCGGTTTCGGAATCTAAACAGTAAGATAATATAGAGCTAATAGTTTGCTCGAAAGGGCCGGAAGACATATCGGTCCTTATCGTTTTTTTCAGCTCACCGTCAAAATTCCCATTTCCTGTGGAAAAAGCGACCCAATCCGGGCACAATAAAGCTTCGCCTACAGGAGACTCGCACATGCAAATTCAAAGCTCTAAAAAAACTTTTAAACAGTGGCTTTCACAATTTGATATCACTGTTTCTTCATTCCTTATTTTGAATCCGATTATTTCTATAGCGTTGACCGTCATTTATTTTTGGAACGCTCAGGAAATTCCTTGGGCGATACTAAGTTTTACTCTGGCTTTCGCGGCCGCCACGAACTTAAGCATCACCGCTGGCTACCATCGTCTTTATTCGCATAAAAGCTACGACGCCCATCCATTAGCGAAGGCTTTGTTTCTGCTTGTCGGAGCGTCGGGTTTTCAGGGTTCTTGCTTAAAGTGGTCTTCGGATCATCGTCGTCATCACTCTAAAATCGATAGCGAAAATGACCCTTACAATATCCATGAAGGTTTTTGGTACGCACACATGGGCTGGATGTTCCGCAAAGACAGCGTGAATCTGCCGATCAATGCTCCAGATTTGCAAAAAGATAAATTGGTTGTTTTCCAGGACAAATATTACGTTTGGATTTCGATCGCCAGCGGTTTTATTTTTCCGATGATCGTAGGTCATTTTTTAGGGAGCGCCCTAGCTGGTTTAGCAATAGCGGGCGGACTGCGAATTGCTTTGACGCAACAAAGTACTTTCTTCGTGAATTCGCTTTGCCATACTTTAGGTCGACAGACTTATTCACAAGAAATTTCGGCGCGTGACAGTTTCATCGTGGCGGTCCTAACCCACGGCGAAGGCTACCACAACTTTCATCATAAATTTCAAATCGACTACCGCAATGGAATTCGTTGGTACCACTGGGATCCGACAAAGTGGACCATCGTGACCTTAAAGTGGATGGGACTTGCGACGAAGCTCCGTCAGATTTCAAGTGCAGAGATT